>NZ_PZGG01000001.1 GCF_003043455.1 Staphylococcus simulans
GAATTATAACGCTTTCGACATGGTTACATGTTCAATATTTTCCTCTAGAAATACGTCGCCCTCGGCTTTATAACCTAATGATTCATAAAAAGCTTGTGCTTGTATTTGACCATTTAAAACAGCTTTTGAAAATCCATCATTTTTCGCAATTGTTTCAATATATTTCATTAAATCGCGACCGATCCCTTGTTTTCTGTAATCTTTCAAAACTGCTACACGTTCCATTTTTGCAACACCATTGTAATCTCTGTATCGTGCTGTGGCAATAGGGCGGTGGTTATCATCATATCCGATAATATGTTTAGATACATCTTCAAATTCATCCAATTCATTTTCTAATGGTACATTTTGTTCATGCACAAAGACTTCTATTCTTACATCAAAGACATCCTGCATTTCTTTTTTGCTTTTTGCGATTTTAAACATATTCATCATCCTCATATTTATTTTTTAGATACGGTATAAGCGTACAAAAAAATCGTTACAGATGCATGTATTCATGCGCTGTAACGATTAATTAATTTATTGAGCATATTTACGTACGATGGCTGTATATTGCCAGAATATACGCATTTGCGCAATGTTCCAGTTATTCATTCCCATAGTGAAGCCTGATGGTTTAAAGATATTAACGTCAGTCACTTCAAGTGCTGCCGCAATTAAATATTGAATGGGAACACTGATGTTTTTCATGGTTTCAGTAATTCCGTTTTCATCATAAACCCAAGAGAAGGGTAGTTCAGATTCGAACACATCGACACGATCAAATATTTCAGGTAGGGCAACGATATAACAAGCACCATCGATAAATGGATTTTCAACACTATCTTTATAGTAAAGCAGTAACGCTTCATAATTCTCCCTATGCGCATGGTTCACATAGAAGAATTCATTTCTGAAATGTGCCATATCTTTACTGTGGATGATTTGTTGCTCTAAAATACCGAACATTCCATTGATATTATTTAATTTCTCATAGGTTTTACGTGGCATACGTTATCGCTCCTCTTTCTAATAAAAGTCTTGACCAGAAGGCGCTTGTTGCTGCGCTGGGTTATTATTCATATTCGGATTTTGATTGTTTCCAGGGTTTTGATTTTGATTAAAGCCGTTATTTTGATTTTGTTGGTTATTCCATTGTTCATTACCCGAATTATCATATTGTTGATTATTATTGGATTGTTCATCTTGAGATTGGTCATCATTTTCTTCATCTTCAGTTGTATCTTTTTGATTATCTCTTAATAAACTATCATCAATCGGTGTTAATGGTATCAATTCGCCATATTGTTTGATAACACGTTCGTTTAAGAATTCATCCTTATCTTTGATTTTAGATAAACCTAAATCTGAACGCAGTAAGTTTGCATATTTCTTAATACTCTTGATATCCGGATTGTAATAATAGATACCGTTAAGCAACTCGTTATCTCCTTCGATTTGAGCTGTTTTAATATCTAAATCAGCTGGAAGGTAAGTCGTAAGTAATTTTTGGATATCTTTGTTTGAAAGGTTATGTTTTGAGTTTTTACCTACAATCTTAATTAAGTTATCAAGTTTGTTTACTTTATCTAACTTTTGCGCTTTTGTTGCGAGGATTTTAATTAAATCCATTTGACGTTGTCCGCGTTTTAAATCGGAATCATGATATCTTGTTCTGGCTACAGCAAGAGCTTGATCCCCGTTCAGTTTATGATAGCCCTTTTTAACTTTAATACGGCCATCATCACCAGTATTAGGCTCGTTTAAATTATATGGAACATCATAGTAAATACCGCCAAGTTCATCAACGGCTTGTACGAAAGCATCCATATCTATACGTACATAGCAATCGACAGGTACATTTAATGTAGCTTCTACTGCATCCATTGAAGCATTCGGTCCACCAAATGCATGGGCATGTGTGATTTTATCAAAATAGCCGACTTTAGGAATATAGCTGATAGTGTCTCGTGGAATACTTAACATTCTGACCTGTTTCTTATCAGGATTGAATGTTGAAAGAATCATTGCGTCTGTGCGTGACTTCTCAGTGGCTTGACCGCCTTCTCGTCTGCCTTTATTATCATCTATTCCTAAAAAAAGTATGGAAATCGGCTCCTTTGCAGGATTGACTTTACCATCACGTAAATTCGATACTCTATTGGAATTATCGCTGAACGATGAATCGATTGCGCTTCTAGAAGTTTTATATAACATCACTGCGAATATAATAGGAATAATGACCAGGACGAGTGAAAGAAGTATTAAAAAATACTTGAAAATTTTATTCATTAGTCTTGCTCCCGGTTTCAATTTTAAGATGTAGCAATCCTAAAAATAGGCAGCTGATGCACACCTCATGGATTGCCGATAAATTTGCTCATTATAACCATATATTTTAATACTAATATGGCTAAATTACAAACTTTGTATCCCACTTATTATTTCACATTCAAGCCTAATAAAAAAGTAAATACAGTAATTTTTTTGGAGCTTTGGTATTTAATCAAAGTAACGTATAGAGTCAACTACAATGTTGACATTTAATTATTACGATATTGTGAGAATATTTAGTCCAGAGATGTATGTCAATCTGAAAAACATAAGTTATAATAAAACTATTGAAGTGAAGTAATAATATCTATTATTGAGGGCTATTGACTTATAGTAGGTTTTAAATTTTAGAGAGGAGCTTAAGTATGAAATTGAATTGGGAAAATAAGATAGAAGAAAGTTTAGTTTCAGAGTTTTATAATGAGCAAACCGAAAGCGTTAAGACTGAAGGATTTACTGATACGCTCGCATTCGGTACTGCTGGTATTAGAGGATTAATTGGTTTAGGACCAGGCCGTTTAAATGCGTTCACAGTACGTAAAGTTGCGGTAGGCTTAGCCAAATATTTGAGTGAACATAAACCTGAATCATTAGTAGTGATTCATTTTGATACACGTTTCTTGTCGGAAGAATTTGCACACGAAATCGCTGCAGTGTTAGCACAATACGATGTGAAAGCTGTAGTAGGCAAACGCTATAATTCTACACCAGAATTATCATTTGCGGTACGTTATTTAGAAGCAGACGCAGGGGTCATGATTACAGCGAGTCACAATCCAAAAGAATATAACGGTATTAAAATTTATGGTGCAGACGGCGGCCAATTGTTGCCTCAACCTTCTGAGATGTTAAGCAGTTATATCAATCAAATTGAAGATCCATTAGATATTGAAGGTGGAGATTTTGAAGAAGGGTTGAACAAAGGCTTGATTACATACTTATCAGAAGATGTCACAGAAGCTTATAAAGCAGAAGTAATTAAATTAGTCGGTTCAATTCCAACACAAACTGAAAAAATTGCGCTCACAAGTTTACATGGTACAAGTTTGCCGATTTTATCGGAAATCTTTGAAAAATTAAATTACAGTAATTTTGTTATTGAAAAAGAACAATCACAACCAGATGGCAGCTTCCCAACTGTTGCTTATGCTAATCCTGAAGAAGAACAAGCATTTACGTATAGTTTACGTTTAGCTGATCAAGAAGATGCACAATTAATTTTAGCGACAGATCCAGATGCTGACCGTTTCGGCATGATTGAACGCTATAATGACGGCACACATCGCTATTTCAACGGAAATGAAATCGGATTGATCTTATTAAAATTACGCTATGATCAATTAACAGCAGAAGGTACAAACCAACCACTATACATGGTGAAATCTATCGTCAGCAGTGCAGCAAGTGATCGCTTAGCACAAGCGTTAGACTTAGAAAGCAACACAGTTTTAACAGGATTCAAATTCATCTCTGAAATCCTTCAAAATAAACAAGATACAAATGAACAACTAGTATTAGGTTATGAAGAAAGTCATGGATATCTTGCAGCACCATTCTCAAGAGATAAAGATGCAATTCAAATGATTCCGTTAGTCGTGAAATATAAAAACGAATTAGCACAACAAGGTAAAACGTTTAAAGATGTTTTAGATGAAGTTTATGCCTTAACAGGTGTTTTCAAAGACAAAACGATTTCACCTAAATTTGAAGGGGCAGCAGGCAGACAAAAAATTAGTGAATTACTGGAAGGTTTCAGAAAAGAACAGCCTAATACATTACTAGGGTTAAACGTAAAACAAATTGAAGATTATCAAACAAAGACAATTACAAATCTAGTCAACCACGAAACAGTGGAAACGAGTTTACCACAAAGCAACTTAATCCGCTTCATTTTAGATGAGGGCTTTATTGCGTTAAGACCTTCAGGTACAGAACCTAAAATTAAAGTGTACTTCTCATTAAATGTTGAAGATTTCGAAGCTGTTGTTACACAATTTGAACAAACATATTTAGATTAATTTAAAGTTAGATAAACAAACAAGAAAGACATATCAAAAAAAAGAGGAAATGAATGAACAGAAAAATAAGAAATGGCATGATTTTTGTCATTGTAGTTACGTTGTTAGTCGGTGTATTTTCGTTTTATTTAAATTGGAAGCATCATCAAAGTTATACCCAGCATCAACTGCCGAAAATAAATGAAACCGCACAGTCAAAAGAAAAAGCAGATTATCATACTGTAATGAAAGATAACGCAGTGGATCCTAAAATTGATGCATATTTAAAAGATAAGGGTTTCAACGGTACAATAACGATCTTTCATAAAGGTCAACTAATTATGGATAAAGCATATGGTTATCAAAATTTTGAAGAACATAAGAAGAATACACCGAATTCTATGTATTTGATTGGTTCTTCTCAAAAATTTACCACAGGGTTATTGTTAAAGAAACTAGAGAGTGAAGGGAAGCTTAATATTAATGATCCGCTAGATAAATATTTACCTTGGTTTAAAACAGAGCACCCCCTTTATTTGAAGGATTTAATGTTGCATCGAAGCGGTTTGAAGAAGTTTACAGGCAGTAATACGGCTCACAGTAATGAAGATGTTGCGAGAGAGTTACAACGTGCAGGCATTCAGCCGGGTAAATATCATAAACATCAATATAATGATGGGAACTACATTATATTGTCTGATGTTATCCAAAAAGTGACACACAAGCCATTTGATCAATACTTTGATGAAACATTAAAAAATCCGAACCAATTATATAGAACTGCTTTCTATAACGAAACAGAATACCAGCCGTTTATGGCACAAGGTTACAATGCTGAAAAACAGCCGACCACTTTGAAATTTATGGATCATTATTACGGTGCAGGGAATTTGTTTATGTCAACGAGAGATATGGCAAAGCTGATTGCAAACTTGCAGGAGAATAAAATTTTATCTCCAAAAGATACACAAGGGTTGCTTTATGAAGTACACACATCGAACTACAATGAACCTTATCGTTATGGTTTTTATAGTTACGATAATGGTAACCGTGTCAATGGTATGTTTTTCGGACATCAAATGACCAGCTATTTTAACAAAGATTACATCGTGGTGATGGGAACGAACTATCAATATCCAAAATATGTTAACGAACACTATATGAAAGATATCTTTGTTAAACAATTACATCAACCAGATCCAACTAAAAAAACGCAGCGTCATTTGATTTAAACCATTTTTTAGTATCAATATTTGAATATAATAAAAAAGCAACTTATCATTTCAAAACGTGACATCAGTGAAGAGGACAACAATGAAGAGAAAACTAATAAAGATAATGATATTTATATTAATAGTCGCGCTGTTAGTCGGTGTGATGACTTACTATTTAAACTGGAAACATATTCAACAATATGGACACCATCATAACTTTTTAAAATCTAAAGAAAATCATCAAGCAGTTCAAGTCGGAAGTTATAAAACTGTAATAGACGAAAAGAATGTGCGATATAAAGCCATTGATGCGTATTTGAAAAAACAAAAATTTAATGGTGATATTGCGATATATTACCAAGGTAAACTCGTGATGGATAAAGGCTATGGTTATCAAGACTTTATCAATCGTAAAAAGACGAATCCTAATTCAATGTATTTGATTGGTTCAGCACAAAAGTTTATGACAGGTATGATGCTTAAAAAGTTAGAGACAAAAGGTAAACTGAACATCAATGATGAGGTGACTCAATATCTGCCTTGGTTTCAAACTAATGAACCTTTGATTTTGCGTGATTTCATGTTGCATCAAAGCGGTATACAAATGTTTCGTCCGAAAACAAATATCCATAGTATAGATGGGGCAGTACACATGTTGCAGGAACAAGGGTTGCAACCGAATATGTTTAGAAAGCATCAATATAATGATGCGAATTATATTGTGTTAGCGCGCGTGATTGAAGCGGTCACTAAAATGTCATATGCAGATTATTTCAATCAAAACTTTGCGCAACCATATGAATTGAATCAAACAGCCTTCTACAACAACACTGCTTATAAACCGTATATGGCTAAAGGCTATAATGAATTGAAAATACCAGAGCTTCCTGCGTACATGGATCAATATTATGGGGCAGGTAACTTGTATATGGCGCCACGAGACATGGGTAAATTTGTCTTAGCACTACAAAATTATAAGATGTTAAACGAAAACGCCACAAATCAACTGCTACATGAAATAAATACGAAAGAGTTTCCGCATGCATATCGTTATGGCTTTTACAGCTATGGGCAAAGTGCACGCGCGAATGGTATCTTTTATGGACAACAATTTACTTGTTACTTCAATAAAGATTATATATTAGTAATGGGTACCAATTATCAAAAACCAGTTGGTAAAAACGAAACATTTATGAAAAAGATTTTTATGGATTATCTGAAGCAACCAGATCCGACAAAAATAAAAAAACAAACAGTAGAATAAAAGTATGAAGTAATAGACTGTCTCACATATGATGAAGTGTATAGTGAGATAGTCTTTATTTGTTTCCAAAAGAATTGTCAAATAAAGAGAAAAGAATATATTTAAATGTATAATAACACAAAATATTGGGAATCATTTAAATAATTCATGGCCTAACGGGTATATAAATACAAGGAGGAATCGATATGCAGAAAAAAATGCTTTCTTTATTAGTCGTTTCCGGTTTAGTCCTTGCTGCATGCGGACAAGGTGGATCAAGCGATGAAAACAAAAATGATTCAGAACAAAAAGCCAATACTGAACAAAAACAAAAAGGTGATACTTCTGGTACAAGCGAGACTGGTAAAAACAGTAACGTTATTAAACTAGGAGATATTAAAACTCAACCTGAAGATGCAGTAAAAACTGCTAAGAAAGAGTATGATGGTGAATTAAAAGAAATCTCATTTGAAAAAGAACAAGGCAAATGGGCATATAAAATCGATTTACAAAAACAAGGTGAAGAAGGAGAAGTTATCATCAACAGTAAAGATGGTAAAGTCATGAATAAATCAACTGAAAAAGAAGATGATTATGACAAAGCAAAATCATTTAAATATGAAGACTTCAAACCTTATGATGAAATCATCAAAAAAGCGAAAGACAACTTCAATGGTGATATCCATGAATGGTCATTATCAAGAGATAGTGACGAAGGTAAATTCGTTTACGATGTAGACTTACAAAAAGGCAACTCTAAACAAGAGTTCAGCTTGGATGCGAAAACAGCTAAAATTTTAAAAAATGAAAAAGATGACTAATCATTAAATATGAAATGGACTACTTAGGTTATTGCCTAGGTAGTCTTTTTTTGTGTCAAAATGTAAGGGAATTCATTCAAATTCTTAAAGCGCTGTCAATTTCATGTAGATTATGTAACTTATTTGTCATAAATCGCTTGAAACAACTATAATTTTTAAAATTTGAATTGACTAGTACGAGTTAAAAAGTTACATTATTATTGTGAACAAAAACGAACAATAACGAACATAAAAGCTGCGATAATTTTTTATATGTTCACGTTGTATCGTTGGCGTTGATAATTGTAAATTACACATTTTAATTCAACCTAAGGGGGAAACACCATGAGCAACAAAGAAGAAAACATGATGATTGGTTTCACAATCGTTGCGATTGCAGGTGATGCACGTCGTGAAGTTATGGCAGCTTTAGCCGCTGCTAAAGAAAACGATTTCGAACAAGCTCGTCAACACATTGTTGAAGCCAACAACTTTATCACAGAAGCACATAAGGAACAAACGCAAATGTTAGCGAAAGAAGCAGCAGGAGAAGCATCTGATATTAGTTTTATCATGGTTCACGGTCAAGACCATTTGATGACTACAATGGCTTTGAGAGACGCAGCAAACTACATGATTGACTTATATGAACAACTCCGTGATTTAAAACACTAATAAGCAGGTGACAGCATGAATAAAATTATTAAAATGATTGAAAAAATGAAACCTTTCTTTGAAAAGATTGCATCTAACCCGTATTTAACTGCAATCCGTGATGGTTTCGTAGCTTTAATGCCAGTCGTTTTATTCTCATCTTTATTTATCTTGGTAGCATATGTACCAAACGTATGGGGATTCCACTGGCCTAAAAATATTGAAGACATCATCATGAAAGTTTATAACTTCACGATGGGTATGTTAGCCGTCTTCATGGCAGGTACTGTAACTAAATCACTTACCGACAACAGAAACTTGAAATTACCTAAAACGAACCAAATCAACGTAATTTCAACTTTCGTAGCTGCAGAAGCTTCGTTATTAATCTTAGCAGTTAAACCAATCAAAGATGGTATCAGCATTGAATTATTAGGTACTAAAGGATTAATCGCAGCATTCTTAGTCGCATTCATCGTGCCGAACATCTATAAATTCTGTATTGGTAGAAACATCACAATCAAAATGCCTCCGCAAGTTCCAGGTAACATTGCGCAAGCATTTAAAGACATGATTCCATTCGCACTTTCAGTAACATTCTTCTGGATCGTTGATATTGTCGTTCGTGCATTATCACACGGTAACACAGCAGAATTGGTAACTACTTTGTTATCTCCATTATTCAGAGCAGCAAACGGTTATTTAGGTTTTGCGATTATCTTTGGTTTCATGGCATTCTTCTGGTTTATCGGGGTTCACGGTCCTTCAGTAGTTGGTCCGGCAGTAATCGCGATTATGTACAACAACCAAGTAGAAAACTTACGTTTATTCAGAGCGGGTGAACATGCACATTACGCATTAACTCAATCAACTCAAGACTTCGTAGCATTAATTGGTGGTACAGGTGCAACTTTATTAGTACCTTACATCTTCATTTTCCTATGTAAGTCCCCTGAATTAAAAGCGGTGGGTAAAGCTTCGGTTATCCCGACTACATTCGCCGTTAACGAACCATTATTATTCGGTGCACCGATCATCTTGAACCCAGTGTTCATGGTTCCATTCATTATCACACCAATTTTAAACTCTTGGATTTTAAAATTCTTCGTAGATAATCTTGGAATGAACGGATTTATGCACTTCTTACCATGGCCAACACCAGGTCCAATCGGTATCTATATGGCGTCTAACTTCTCAGTATTATCATTATTATTAATCGCCATTATCTTAGTATTAGACTTTACAATTTGGTTCCCATTCATCAAAGCTTATGACAAATTAAAACTTGATGAAGAACGTGAAATCGAATTACAAAAAGCTGCAGCTGCTACAGCTGGCGGCGGTACTGCTGCACCAATTGAAGTTGAAGAAAATACTCCAGACTTCAATTCTCGTGAACATACTAACGTATTAGTAGTATGTGCCGGCGGTGGTACAAGTGGTATCTTAGCAAACAGCTTAAACAAATATGCGAAAGAAAATGACATTCCGTTAGAAGCAACAGCTCGTGCTTACGGTCAAGATATGGACTTAATCAAAGACATGGACATCGTTATCTTAGCACCACAAATGGATGCGATGAAAGATGAAATGAGAAAATATACTGATCAATACGGTGCTGTATTAGTACCAACAACTGGTAAACAATACATTGGCTTAACTCGTGATGGAGAAGGCGCAATGAAATTGATTTTCGAAAAAATCAACGAAAAATAAGCATTAATTTAAAGTAAGACACACACTTAGCCCCTTGTCGCACTTACACACGACATCTTAAGTATCTACACAAGCGGCAAGGGGCTCCATTTGTGTGTGATGTAACTAGTAATATTGAAGATATTAATTAACTAAAAAGGAGACAATTTAATGAGTAAATTACCTAAAGACTTTGTATTAGGTGCTGCAACTGCTGCATATCAAGTTGAAGGTTCAAGTACTGTAGATGGTAAAGGTCGTGTATTATGGGATGGTTTCTTAGAAAAACAAGGACGTTTTTCTCCAGACCCAGCAAGTGACTTTTACAATCGTTATGAAGAAGATATCAAATTAGCATCAGAATACGGTATCAAAGCAATTCGTATTTCAATTGCTTGGTCACGTATTATTCCTGATGGTACAGGTGAAGTAAACGAAAAAGGTTTGACATATTATCGCAAAGTATTCGAAACTTGCCATAAATATGGTATCGAACCTTTTGTTACACTTCACCACTTTGATACTCCAGAAACTTTATTTGAAAAAGGTGACTGGTTAAACAAAGATCAAATCGATGCATTCGAACGTTATGCTGAGCTTGTATTTGATGAATATCATGATGTTGTTAAATACTGGATCACAATCAACGAACCAATCGCGTATGTTCAAGGACAATATATTACAGGTGCTTTCCCTCCTGGTGAACAGTACAACACTTTAAAATGTTTACAAGCACAACATAACCAAATCGCTGCACATAGCCGTATTGTAAACTTATTTAAATCAAAAGGTTATGAAGGTGAAATTGGTTTAGTTCACGCATTAACACAATTCTACAGCATCGATGATCAACCATTAAACCAAATCGCTGCTTACAAACATGATATCTTTATGAATGGTTTCATGTTAGATGGAACATTCCTAGGTTACTATACTCCAGCTAAATTAACTGTAGTAAGAGAAATCTTAGGTGAAGAATTCGAACAATTAGATATTCGTGAAGAGGAATTAGAAGAAATTCGTAAAGCTGCACCACAACTTGACTTCTTAGGTATTAACTATTACCAAAGTAACTGGATCAAATACCATAATGAAGAAAGCTATATTCACCATAATGGTACAGGCGATAAAGGAACTTCTGTCTTCCGTGTTAAAGGTATCGGAGAAGTTGTTAAAAATGAAGCAATCCCTACAAATGACTGGGATTGGTACATCTATCCAGAAGGTCTGTATGACATGATGGAACGCATTAAAAACGACTATCCTAATTACAAAAAAATCTACGTTACTGAAAACGGCCTAGGCTATAAAGATGTACTTGAAGATAACGGTGAAGTACATGATGATGAACGTATTGAATATGTAAGACAACACATTGAAGCAATCGAACGTGCATACGCAGACGGTATCAACGTTAAAGGTTACTTCATCTGGTCACTACAAGATATGTTCAGCTGGTCAAACGGCTACAATAAACGTTATGGTTTATTCTATATCGATTTCGAAACTCAAAAACGTTATGTTAAAGACAGTGCGAAATGGTATAAACAATTATCAGACGACATTTATGGAAAGTAAATAAGTAAGGCAAAACACCTCAGGGATTCCTGAGGTGTTTTGTGTTACAACCATAAGTTTTTAAAAGTTGCTCGAAGTTTATCTTTTCGTATCTTTAAATTGTAAAATACGTTGACCAATTTGATCTCTGACTTGTTGGAAAACAGACCAATCTTTGCCGGCAGGGTCTTCAAAACCCCAATGTACTTTTTTGACATGACTCGGAACTGTAGGGCAGTGTGCATCTGCATGATCACATAACGTCACAACAAGTTTTGCTTTGTTTAATAAATCAATATCGATTTTATCAGAAGTTTGGTTGCTGATATCGATATCTACTTCTTTCATAGCTTTAACCGCAAGGGGATTCACACCATGTGCTTCGATTCCCCCAGATAAGACTGTCCATTCATCGCCAAGTATGACTTTTCCAAAACCTTCTGCCATTTGGCTACGACATGCATTGCCTGTACAAATAAAGTAAATAATAGGTTTATCCATATATTTTCCTCTTTTCTAATTAAGTAATATTGAGAGGTATAAACCGATAAGCGTGATAAACAAGACAGGAAGTGTAATTATCACACCCGTTTTAAAGTAAACACCCCAAGAAATTTTGACACCTTTTTGAGATAAAACGTGTAACCATAATAATGTTGCGAGTGAACCGATAGGAGTCATTTTGGGTCCCAAATCTGATCCGATGACATTCGCATAAATTAAACCTTCTTTAATAATGCCTGAAGCGTGCGCTTGGTTGATCGCTATCGCATCTATCATCACTGTAGGCATATTATTCATAATGGCTGATAACACAGCAGATAAGAAGCCCATGCCCATTATGCCGCTCAATAAACCATGTTGTGAGAAACTATCAATGATGTCTCCTAATAAAGCTGTAATGCCTACATTTTTAAGTCCGAAAACAACTAAATACATACCAAGTGAAAATAAGACAATATTCCAAGGTGCACCTTTAATAACTTGCTTAGTGTGAACAGCTTTAGAACCTTTCGCAAGTATTAAGAAAACGAATGCGACTAAACCTGCGATGAATGATACTGGAATATTGAAAGTTTCACTGATGATATAGCCTATTAGCAAGATTGATAGGACAACCCAAGCTATTTTAAATAGTTTATGGTCTTTTATCGCACTATGTGGTGATTTTAATGTTGTATCATCGAATTGTTTTGGAATTGCTTTTCTAAAGTAAAGATAAAGTACAATAATACTTGCCACAAGCGCAAAGAAGTTTGGAAGTATCATATGTTTCATATATTCAATGAATCCAATATTAAAGTAGTCAGCAGAGACGATATTTACTAAGTTACTGACAACCAAAGGTAGGGAAGTTGTATCAGCGATAAAACCGCTTGCGATAATGAATGGAAAAATCACACGTTGATTAAAGTTTAAATGACGTACCATCGCTAGGACGATAGGCGTTAATATTAATGCAGCACCATCATTTGCGAAAAGTGCCGCAACGACAGCACCTAACAACATAATGTAAATAAACATCTTGATTCCATTACCCTTTGATGCTTTTACCATATGTAGTGCAGCCCATTCAAAGAAGCCGATTTCGTCTAAGATTAAAGAAATAATAATTAATGCGACAAAGGTTAACGTCGCATTCCATACAATGTGCGTGACTTCTCCGACATCGCTTAATGTGACCACACCAGTGAGTAACGCAAGCACAGCACCTATAAGCGCTGTAATACCGATATCCAGCCCCTTAGGCTGCCATATCACAAAGATTAAGGTAAGTATAAAAATCGTAATGGCAAAAAAAGTCAATGTAGCTCTACTCCTTTATGAATTTTGTGACATGCACAACTCGGTTGAGATGCACCTATATCATGGAGTTGATCTAAGAGGGAATTATAGGTTTCTGTATTTAAATGATAGTAATGTTTATTACCAACTTGGCGTTTATGAACTAAATGATTGTCAATTAAAGCTTTCATATGATGACTTAGGGTAGGTTGAGTCACTTGAAAGTAAGTCAATAAATCATTAGCACATAGTTCACCGCAAGACAGTAAATTGAGTATTTCTAAGCGAATAGGGCTTGAAATCGCCTTTAAATATGTAGAGAGTGTTTGATAATCCATTGAATCATCCTTTCCTTAATAGATTATCAACTATATAGATAGTTGTCTATATAGAGATTATAAAAAAACCTAGCAACTTTTGGTTGCTAGGCAAGATAGTGATTCAATTTATTATTTAACTGGGTTAGCAGTTTCATCTAATACTTTGTTTAAGCTTTCGATGTTTGCTTTACCTTCAGTACGGAACCATTCTACAACTGCATCGTCGCCTTCTGCGAAGTGGTCAGTTGCACCTCTCCATGTAGCACGGCCACATAATACACCATTGAATGTAGAACCTGATTCTTTAGCGAAGTATAAAGTTTTTTGGAATAAGTCTGCAGATACACCTGCGCTTAAGTAGATGTAAGGTAAGTTAGTTGAAGCAGCTTGTTCTTTGAAAGCTTGAGCAGCTTCTTCTTTAGTGAATAATGCTTTTTCACCGAATCCTTCAACATAGTTCATGTTTACAGGAATTTCTACTTTTAATACGTCTACATTGAAACGAGGTTCAGAGTATTTTTTCATTGCGTCGTTTACTTTGTGTGCTTTTACTTTAGCATATTCTTCAGAACCGCTGTCAGCGTTGTTAGCGTCATAAGAAACGATTTCTAAGAATAATGGTAAACCTTCAGCTACACATTCAGCACCAACACGTTCAACGAAAGCTTCTTTTTGATCGTTGATTGCTTTGTCTTCGTCGATGTCAACGTAAACTAATAATTTAACAGCATCTGCGCCAGCTTCTTTTAAACGTTTAACAGACCATACGTTTAATAAGTCAGGTAAACGTCCTGGTTCTGAAGCATCATAACCAGTTTTTTCATAAGCTAATAATAAACCAGCGTTTTTAGCACGAACTTTAGTTGCTGGAAGACCATATTCAGGGTCTAATAAGATACTTGAAGCGTATGGAGTTAACTCTTCAGAAACATGTACTTTGAATTGTTCTAAATCTTCTGTTTTAGCATCTTCGCCTAATAAGCGTTTTAAAGCACCACGTTGGTCGATTGCTAATGCAGCGATGTAATTTTTGTCGTTTAATAAAGGTTTAATTGATTTTGTCATGATGAATGTTCCACCTTTTCAATAGTTATTTGATTACTGAATTTCTCAAAGTTATTTAAATCAATGTGGCCAGTTCGTGCTTCTAATGCATTTGAAATACCAGCAGCCATAGCGTATGTTGCTGAATCTTGGATAGAAGCATCTTTAGAGATACCATAGCTGAAACCAGCTAAACTGCTGTCTCCAGAACCTACTGGGTTAATCGCAACGACTTTAGGAATATCAACATTATAGACTTGTGCTTCATGACGTAGTAATGCACCATTTTTACCTAATGATAATAAGATATATGGAATGTGCGCTAAGCTTTCGTCTAATAATTGATTAGCTAAGTCGATGTTATCTGAATTGGTAATTGCTTTAATCTCTTCATCATTTGGTTTGATTAAAAGAGGAGGGCAATGTTTTGAATGATTAACAGTATAGTTTAATACTTGGCCTGAAGTATCTAAACAAACTGGTACATTCTGTTCTTTAGCGACTTCTAATAATTTGACGTAATAGTCTTCAGGGAAGCCTTTAGGTAAGCTGCCTGAAATTGTAATTAGGTCAAAGTTAGAAATAATCGTATTGAAGTGTTCTAAGAAGCGGATTTGAATTTCTTCTGGTTGCAATGCACCGCTTTCTAAAATTTCAGTTTGACTATTCTCGCTAGTAACGGCGATACATAAACGAGTTGAAGCTGGAGAAACAGTGAAATCATGTTGGATCTTTGTTTCATCTAAGTTGTTAGTTAACCACTCGCCAAATTTACCGCCGATAATTCCTGTACATGTAACATCAATTCCTAGTTCACTCGCAACACGTGCTACGTTGATGCCTTTACCGCCAGCTGATTTGTAATCTTCGGTTGCACGTTGAACTGAATTGATTTCGAAGTGTTCTAATGGGTAATTGATATCAATTGCAGGATTTAATGTAACGGTTAATAGTTTGAATGTCATTAGTCGTGATATTCTCCGTTATTCCATTTAGTTAGGAAATCATCGAACATTTCTGGAGTGTAATGAACATCTTCAGGTTTTAAAGTTTCATCCATAGCTTTGATGATTGCTTCTTTTTCTGGAGTTGGTTCATATTCTGTTTCTGCAAATGTATCAACGATGTTTTTGATTAAGTCAACACCTGTAACCATACCGCCAGCTGCGATGACATTACAGTTGTATTCGCTTCTTGCTAAACGTGCACTTGTTGCATCACGAACTAATGCAACACGAGTTCCAGGAACTTTAGTCGCACTTGCGCTGATACCTACACCAGTACCACATAATGCAACACCAAAGTCTACTTCACCTGTAGCTACTAAATGACCAATACGTGTACCGTAGATAGGATAGTGTGTACGTACGTAGTCATAAGTACCGACATCAATCACTTCATGTCCGTTATTTTTTAAATAAGTAGCAACTTCTGCTTTAATATTTGTAACAATATGGTCACAACCAATAGCAATTTTCATAATTTAATATCCTCCTATTAACATAAAGAATTCAACATATCTACTCTGATTTGGTGTCGTCCAGCGTCGTAGCCTGCTTTTAAGAATGCTTTTACGCAGTTTAATGCGTTTAATTTACCTACAACTTCGCTACCTAATACGATAACGTTTGTATTATTGTGTCTATGAGTCATTTTTGCTGATTGCTCATCTGAAACCGTTGCTGCAATAATATTTTTTTGTTTGTTAGCAAAGTTGAAAGGTGCAATACCATATTTGTCGATGACGATGGCTTTTGTACCTTCGTGCTCTTGGACATATTTAGTAACCTCAAGTGTAATTTCAGCAATGTTAGTTGCTTTACTGTTTACTGATAAGTCCTCGATTTCGTACTCAGCATCTGCTAAAGATTCTAAAATGAAATCTTTTAATTCTTTTGACTGTGAATCACTATGAATAACAATAGACATAATAAATCCTCCTGTTCGAAAATGTTTGATTTTGTTCTTATCTAGAATATACACTTCAAGGGGTAATTTGTCAATTTGATAGATTGTAAATATTAAGTAAATCTATTGATAAAAGGGAGTTTCTAAAGAAATGAGAGGGGATATTTCAATAATTAGACAAAAAGAAAACGCACACGTTTCGTGTGCGTTAATGTTCGTATTAAATTATAGAATATCAGTGTAGTTTTGATAATTTTCTCTAATAGTCTGTGGAATATCATTATCTGTAATAATCGCATCTAAATGATCGATTTGATAGAAAACAGAGAAAGCACGTGTATTGAATTTTGAGCTGTCTGAAACAAGATATTTCTTTGAGGATTGGTTCAAAATAATTTCATTTGCTTTGCCTTCTTCTTCGTTTGCGGTTGTCGCATCATTATCACTAATACCATTGACACCGATAAACGCTTTATCGATATGTAATGACTCTAACATTGTATTAGCGAGCCGTCCGATAAACGATCCGGTTTTCTTTCGATAACGACCTCCGATTAAAACAATATCCATGTTTTCTAAGGCTTCGTATTGTTGAAAAATATACAGTGAATTAGTAATGATATGTAGACGCATATCTTTAATGAAAGGGAAGATAGCTTCGTTTGTTGTGCTGGATCCGATGAATATCGTATCTTCATTTTGAATCAAACGGCTGGCTTTTTCTGCAATCATACGTTTTTTATCACTGTTCAGCTGTTGCTTTTCTTCATTCGCTAGCTCGTTATAAAAAGTATGAGGTAAGACGGCACCGCCATGAACTCGTACAAGCAAGGCTTTATGTTCAAGCTCTTTTAAATCACGGCGGATGGTCATTGCAGCGACGTCCATATCATTAGATAAATAACTGACACTGACACTTCCGTTTTCTTTCAATATAGATAGTATTTTTTGATGTCGCGCTTCTTTTAAATTCATTATATTTCACAACCTGTATATTTTTTCGATTTCGTCATTATTATAGCATAATAACTTATTAGGAATGTACCTAGTTTAGTATTATTTCGCATAAGAGAGTGCCTCAAAGAATAGTTGTTTAAAGCGGGTTTTATCTACAGCTAATACGACATTTACTGGCTTTTCTTGCACATTGTAATTCACGACAGTTGCACCGCGAGTGAATGTGCCATTTAATTCGATAGCAACAGCTGCATCTGCTGTTTTAAAGTGTTCTGGATGCAGTAGGTAAAGCATTGTATATGCATCGTAAACAGCAATGCCTGTATCGAATTCATCGCCGTGGTAATGGTTAAACATATGATACAACATATGTGTGGTTTGATTAATAGATTTTAACTCGTTAATAGCAGTACTTGATAAACTTGCACCTCTTGCAACATCAAGTCCAACCATAGTAATAGGGAGGCCTGCTTTAAAGACAATATCTGCAGCTTCTGGGTCACAGTAGATATTAAATTCAGCAGCAGGTGTGACATTACCACGTCCAGCACTGCCGCCCATTAAAACAATTGCTTTGATATTGGATTTAACTTCTGGATACGTTTTAAAAAGCAAAGCAATATTTGTTAAGGGACCAATAGGTACAAGGGTAATGGGGTCCTCAGATTCTAATATGGTTTCTCGCATAGCTTCTATAGCACGATTAGAGGCAAGTAATTCTGGTGAAGGTTCTGGAAGCTCATAACCACCCATACCTGTTTCACCATGTACGTGAGAAGCATCAATCGGTGCGTTGATCAAAGGTGCAGCTGCACCACGATGTACTGGGACATCACTGTCGAAGAATGCTTTAAGTTGTAAGGCGTTACGTGTTGTTTTATCTATATTGACATTACCATGTACGGTAGTAATCATTTTCACATCAATCTCAGGATGATTCAGCGCAATGCTGATAGCAGCTGCATCATCAATACCTGGATCAGTATCTATGATAATAGGGGTTGTCATATCTCTTTCTTCCTCCTTTTAATAATAAAATAAGCTACTTATATATTTTATAATCCTTCTGCAAAATAGTCTAAAATTATGTATAAAAAAACTGGCAGGGGAGAACCCCAGCCAGTTTTTGTGCACCATAGAAATAATGATATTACATATGAGCACTGTGTCCGCCGACCATAACCCAGTAAGAACCGATTACAGTAATTAGGGTAATGATAATGGCGAAGATAACTTTGAATAATTGTGTGCGTCCATCTTTACCTTCAGTTAAATGCATGAACATTAATAATTGAAGGGCAGCTTGGATGAAAGCAAATCCAAAGATAATTGTAATCTTAGCATTAAGTGCTAAAGATGTGTAAATCGTCACGTATACTGCTAATAGTGTCAAGACAATTGAGGCAATAAAGCCAACTGTATGTTTTGCTATTGTATTCATCCGCTATACACCATCCCTATCAAGTATACTGCAGTAAAGATGAAGACCCAAACAACATCTAAGAAGTGCCAGTATAAACTTACGATAAATAATTTTGGCGCATTGTCTTTATTAAGTCCACGCATTGCAACTTGGATTAATAGACAAATCACCCAACCGATACCCAACGAAACGTGGACACCGTGTGTTCCTAACAAGATGAAGAAACTTGACCAGTAAGAACCGATTTGTGGTGTTACACCTTGGTGTGCATAGTGTGCGAACTCGTAAATTTCTAAACCTACGAATAAGATACCAAGCAATACTGTGATAATCATCCAGATCATCATTAGTTTTTGCTTTTCTTTTCTCATGTAATAAATTGAAATACCACATGTATATGAACTGATTAATAACGCAAATGTCATTAATAATACTAAAGGCATTTCGAATAAATCAGTTGTTAACTTACCAGCGTAATCACCGCCGTGTTGCATGATAAGCAACGTCGCAAATAGTGTACCGAATAAAGAGAATTCAGCTGTTAGGAAGATCCAGAAGCCAAACTTGTTCAAATTACCTTCATGCGATTGCGCATCAATTGTTTTTGTATCATGCATGACTTTCAGCCTCCCGTTCTTTTTCACGAGCTTCACGAAGTTTTGCTTCAGTAGCAGCTACTTCAGAAGCTGGGATATAGTAACCATGGTCGACTTGGAAACTTCTGTAAATCATTGTACCTAATGTACCGATTAAGCAGATAATCGCTGGTACGATAGTTTCGAATGTTAAGAAGAAGCAACCAACAGTTAAGAAGATAGCCATGAAGAAACCAACTGGTGTGTTGTTCGGCATGTGGATATCTTTATAATTATGGTTGTCTAAGTAATGACGACCTTGTTTTTTCATATCTACAAATGTGTCTAAATCATCCCAGTCTGGAGTGATTGCGAAGTTGTACACTGGTGGAATTGATGAAGCAGTACTCCACTCAAGTGAACGTCCGATACCCCATGAGTCGCCTGAAGCGATACGTGGTGATTTAAGGTGACTGTAAACAATGTTAGCTACTAAGAATAAGAAGCCGATTGACATTAATAGTGCACCGATTGTAGAAATTACGTTTAACATGAACCAACCATCTGATGGCATGTAAGTGTATAAACGACGTGGCATACCGTCTAAACCAAGAATGAATTGTGGCATGAAACAAACGTTGAATCCGATTACGAATAACCAGAAGAATGGTTTGTTCAAGCGTTCATTCAATTTGTAACCCATCATCTTAGGATACCAGAAGATAAGTGCTGCTAAACAAGCGAACACAACACCACAAACTAATGTGTAGTGGAAGTGGGCTACTAAGAAGTACGTATTATGGTACTGATAGTCTGTTGAAGCCATTGCTAACATTACCCCTGTTACCCCACCGATTGTGAACGTTGGGATGAACGCTAATGAGAATAGCATTGGCGATTCGAATGAAATTCGACCTTGGTATAGCGTAGCTAACCAGTTGAATATTTTAACACCGGTAGGCACAGCGATTAACATTGTTGAGATTGAGAAGAATGAGTTGATTAAAGGACCATTACCCATAGTGAAGAAATGGTGAACCCATACTAAGAAACTCAAGAATGCGATTGCTGATGTTGCCCAGATCATACTCTTATGACCGAATAAGTGTTTACGTGCGAACGTTGAAATAACGTCTGAGAAAATACCGAATGCTGGAAGGACAACGATATAAACCTCAGGGTGCCCCCAAACCCAGAAGAAGTTAGCCCAAAGCATTGGCATACCACCATTAGCAACTGTGAAGAATTGAGTACCGAAGATACGGTCAATTGTCATCAATGCTAATGTAACTGTGAATACAGGGAATACTAGGATAATGATCAATGCTGTAACGAAAGTTGTTACTGTGAACATTGGCATTTCCATAAATTTCATAGTTGGTGTTTTCATTCGTAAAATTGTTACGAAGAAGTTAATACCTGTCATTAATGTACCGATACCTGAAAGCTGAATTGCTAATAGGTAATAGTTAACACCAGGACCTGGACTGAACTCACCAGCAAGTGGTGCATAGTTTGTCCAACCTGCAGCAGGTGAGCCACCAATGATGAATGACATGTTGAATAGTAACATTGCTCCGAAGAATAACCAGAAGCTAATGTTGTTCATTACAGGGAATGCAACGTCGCGTGCACCAATTTGTAGAGGTACAACTACGTTCCATAAACCGAAAATGAATGGCATTGCCATGAAGATGATCATGATAACACCGTGTGTTGTAAAGATTTCGTTATAGTGGTTTGATTCCAAGAACGGGTTGTTTGGAATTGTTAATTGCGTACGAATTAAAATTGCATCAATACCACCACGGACGAACATTAATACAGCACAAATCAGATACATTAATCCGATTTTCTTGTGGTCAATTGTTGTAAACCACTCTCTGTAAAGATATTTCCATAACTTAAAGTACGTGATTACTGCGATTACCCCGATAACTAGGAATGGCGCACCAATTTGAGCCATTGTGATCATCCAGTTACCTTGAACGAGTAATTCATGCCATGGGAAATTCATTAATGTTCACCTCCATGATTTTTCTTGTTAAGCTCTTCAGCTTTTTCATCTTTCGCGCCTTTTTGAGCTTTTTCCATTTCGTCCATATTATGAGATTCTTCTTTCTTGAATTCATTATTATATGGTTTGTCGTTAGGTAAGATCATAGCATCCATACCGTGTCTCTTATACATAGCGTTTGTAATTTGAGATTTACGAGCAGGATATTTTGAATCTGGTTTGCTTAATACGCCTTCAGTTACATCATAGAAGTTTGGATCTTTTGGAGTGTAATGGAAACGTTTATAAGCGTAGAAGATGTATTCAGGGTCAGCAGCTGGATCTACGAAGTCCATGTGAGTACCACTGAATGTCAACTCTTCATTCTTAGTTGTAGGTAGTAATTGTTTATCGAAAGTATCTTGAGAAAGTTTAGGTTCTTTCTTAGCTTTTTCTACCCATTTGTTGAATTCTGAGTTGCTTACTGCATGTACTGGGAATGTTTGACGAGCGAAACCTTCACCGTTGAAGTTTGAGTTACGTCCACGGAACGTACCTTCTTGGTCAGCTTCTAATGTCCATTCCATTGTCATTGCAGTCATAGCGTATTTTTGACCGCCAAGTTGTGGAATCCAGAAACTTGTCATTGTATCCATAGATTGTAACTTGAATACAATTGGGCGATCTTTTGGAATCGTAATGTGATTCACTGTTTCAATTTTTTGCTCTGGATAAGCAAAGAACCATTTGAAACCTGCACTTGTTGCATAAACGACGACAGGGTCTTTGTCTTTTGCAGGCGGTGCATCGTACTCATAAAGTGTTTTGACTGTTGGAATAGCCAAAGCAAGTAAGATGATAAATGGTACGGTGAACCAAATAGTTTCTAATAAAGCACTGTGATGTACTTTACCTGATTGTGTTGTATTTGTGTATCGGTATTTATAAGCGAATACTGCGAATAGGACAAATACAACCGCAACAATAACAAGCATAAAGATGATTGAATAAATAATCAGCCATTTTAAACTGCTTGCCATTGGCCCTTTTGGGTTAAGTACTTCCATATGTTCACAACCACTGAGTAAAATCAGTGAGCCGAACAATAGAAGCAAAGACTTAATTTTTGACACTTTATTGACCTCCTAATACTACAATTGTAGGGCTTAACAATAATTTTAGTTTATTATGCAATATTTACAAGTGGGTATCAGCAAATTTTTTAAACAAAAATAAAGAAAGCCTTACAGACACTAGGCCTGACGGGCTTTCACAGATTTGTTAAATTTATGTGTCCATTTTGTGAATACTGACAAAAATGACAGAAAGCACAAAAAAGGGCGCTTTAGTTGAGAACGCTTATCAATTAAGGGATTGAAAGCGCTAGCGCCAAAAAACAAAATAATTATTTTAAAATTGATTTTATCGACAAGTTACTTGACTTCTATGTAGCGTTCAGAAATATCTTTCGCTCCATCTGAATCAATGACTTGATATTCGACTTTATATTTACCGATTTTATTAGTATCAACATGACCATTTACGATAATCTGATCTGTTAAATCTCCGTCTTCTTTATCATAAGCACTGATTCCATTAAGTAAATTGTAATTTTCGCCTTTTTGAATAATCGCATCTTCAACACCTTTAAGTTTCGGTATAGAATTATCTGTAGCTTCAGCATTCAAATTAGGTGTGACTAATGTAGCTGAAACACCAAGTGCTGAAAGTGACTGTAATAGTTTGTTCATTGTTTAGACCTCCGTATTCAATGGCTAATCATTAAAGCGTTATATTAGGTAATTCAATCACGCATAGTCGCGATTAAAATTTGTATTAGACTCAATATATCGTGTTTCACTCTTTATTACATCCTACTAGGGACCTAATCTTTATCACAAGACTCATTTTACAGAATAATTATGAAAATCAGATTAAAATAACGTTAAGTTTTCTCATTTGTCAAATGTTTACTGAGAAAAAGCGGAAATATAATGAACTATATATAGGAGAGGATGTCAAATCTTTGTATAGCTTCAATAATGATGGGTTGTCTGCACTTTATTTCATTAGTTAAACGGGATCTTGAGTCCCGCGCGTGTAATAAAGAGGATTTGAACAAGAATTGTTGTAATGCGTTTTAATTTTGTCATATTGTCTATTTTAAATTGTGAAAAGAATATGAAGAAAGATAAATTAAAATTGTCTATTATGTGAACTAGATTCTTAATTGTTTTAATTTCGTCATATTCGTATTATGATGAAATTGAGTCGAAGAGGGAGTGAAGTTAAATGTTATCTGAAAAAGATATGGATATTATTAAACAAACAGTACCAGTTCTTCAAGAAAAAGGTGTGGAAATTACGTCATTCTTCTACAATAGAATGTTCAATGAACACCCAGAGTTACGCAACATGTTCAACCAAACTAACCAGAAAAAAGGTTTGCAATCCACAGCCTTAGCTCAAACAGTTTTAGCTGCAGCAGCAAATATTGAACAATTAGGTGCAATTATGCCTGTAGTTAAAGAGATTGCTTACAAACACGTTGCATTACAAGTACCTGAATCAGGTTACAAAATTGTTGGTGAAAACTTAATCGCAGCAATTATGCACGTATTAGATTTAAAAGAGGAAGATCCAGTGATTCAAGCTTGGATTAACGCATACTGGGAAATTGCAGATGTATTCATTCAAGTAGAGAAAAACATGTATGCTGAAATGTTATGGGATGGTTTCCAACCATTCACTGTTACAAACATTGAAAATGTCGCTTCAGATATTAAAGCATTTACAGTTTCATCAGATAAATATGATTTACGCAACTTTGAAGCAGGTCAATATATTACAGTTGATGTTTCAAGCGATAAATTACCATATAGAGCAAAACGTCACTATTCAATCGTTGGCGGAGACGAAGACACATTAACTTTTGCAGTTAAACGTGATGTTTCTGAAGATAGTGAAGGTGAAGTTTCAACAATCTTGCATGACGAAGTTAAAGATGGAGATGATATCAACTTAACTGCGCCAGTTGGTGCATTCAGATTGCATAACACTGATAAAGACCAATTATTCTTAGCGTCAGGTATCGGTGTGACACCGTTAGTATCAATGTATGAAAAAGCAATTGAAGTCGGCGCGCCGAACATTCAATTCATTCACAATACAACTGATGTAAATGATGTACCATTTGCACAACGTTTATCTAACGATGCTGCAGAGAATGATAATGTCACTTATGAAATTCATGATCGCAAATCAAATGGTTATATCACACAAGAAGATTTAAAACCATACGTTACAGAAGATACTGAAGTATATGTATGTGGCGGTATTTCATTCTTGAAATCAATCGTCAATGAGTTATATGAATTAGGTTTAGACAAATCTCAAATCCATTTCGAAACATTCATTCCACGTTTAAGTGTAGACGTTTAATTGTTACTCAAAAATTAATCTGTATTAGAGAAGAAGCTGTGCTTTCCGAACTTTCGGAAGGGACAGCTTCTTTTTGTTTGGTTTATATCCGAGGGTAAAAAGTGTTCACGTACATTGAATATTGATATGATTAAAAGAAAAGAAGGGGGACATATTCATGGACAAAACAGTTAAACTACTAAAGGATTTAACAGACGTGAACGGAATTGCCGGTCACGAATACAAAGTAAAACAACTTATGAAAGATTACTTAGAACCTGTTTCAGATGAACTGGTTGAAGATAACTTAGGTGGCATCTTCGGTAAGAAAAAAGCAGGCAACGGTTCTAAAACTTTAATGGTTGCAGGACATTTAGATGAAGTAGGTTTTATGGTTACAAAAATCGACGACAAAGGTTATTTGAAATTTACGCCAGTCGGTGGTTGGTGGAACCAAGTGATGTTATCTCAAAAAGTAACTGTAACGACTGATGAAGATAAAGAAATCAGAGGCATCATAGGTTCTAAACCGCCACATGTCTTAACACCTGAACAACGTAAAACACCAATTGATATTAAAGATATGTTTATCGATGTTGGTGTAGCTTCAAAAGAGGAAGCAGAAAAACTCGGCATTGATATTGGAGATATGGTAACACCATACTCAGAGTTCGAAGTATTAGGTGATGAGAACTACTTAACAGCGAAAGCATTTGATAACCGCTTCGGCTGTGCACTTGCGGTCGACACTTTAAACAACCTTAAAGACGACGCAATCAACGTTAACCTAGTTTCAGGTGCAACAGTCCAAGAAGAAGTCGGCTTACGTGGTGCGAAAGTTGCGGCGAATAAAATCAAACCAGATCTAGCTATCGCTGTAGATGTTGGTATTGCTTACGATACACCAGGTATGGGCGGCGGTGACCATGATGCTGAACTTGGCAAAGGACCATTAGTTGTTTTAATGGATGCAACAGCAATCGGCCATTCTGGATTCAGAAAGCATGTGAAAAAAGTAGCACAAGACAAAGGCATTGAAATCCAATGGGATACAACACCAGGCGGCGGTACAGATGCAGGCAGCATCCATTTAGCACACGAAGGTATCCCTTCAATTGTTGTGGGTGTTCCGCTTCGTTACATGCACTCAAATGTTTCAGTGTTGCATAAACAAGATTACTTAAATGCTGTAGAATTAGTGACAGAAATTGTTAAATCTTTAGACGACGAAACAATTGAACAAATCATTTGGTAAACCATTTTCAGAATGTCTATCTCACACAAGTGACCACAAAACAAAAAAGCGGTCGGTAATTGCTTTAACATTAAAGCAAGCCGACCGCTTTTTCTTTAGGTCCCCCTCAATGTACCTTTACTGAAAGGCAGAGTGTTATTTATCTAAACCTCTGCGCATTTTTTCAGCTAATAACGTATTGTTTAATACCATTGTAATTGTCATTGGACCAACACCGCCTGGAACAGGTGTGATAGCGCCAGCAATTTCTTTTACTTCGTCGTATTCAACGTCACCTTTAAGTTTGCCGTTTTCATCTGGTGTGTTACCCACATCAATGACAACTGCGCCTTCTTTAACGTCGTCTTTTGTAACTAAACCTGGACGACCTACAGCACTGACAATAACATCAGCATTTTTAAGATGTTTGCTCATGTCTTTTGAACGAGAGTGTAAAATTGTAACTGTCGCATTTTGTTGAAGTAATAGTTTTGAAACAGGTTGGCCGACGATATGAGAACGTCCAATGACAACTGCTTCTTTACCTTCTAAATCAATATCTGCATTTTTCAATAATTCCATAATACCTAGTGGTGTACAAGGTACGAATGTTTGTTCATCAATATACAATTTACCGATGTTTGCTGGGTTGAAACCGTCAACGTCTTTTTCAGGGTTGATTGTTTCTAGTACTTTTTGTTCGCTGACTTGTTCTGGAAGAGGTACTTGAACTAAGATACCGCTGACCGTGTCATCGTTGTTTAAACGTTCTAATTCATTTAATACTTCTTCTTCTGAAGCTGTTTCTTCTAAATGAACAATTTCAGAAATCATGCCGATTTTTTCAGCAGCTTTCTTTTTTGATCTTACATAGCTCATGCTTGCGCCATCGTTACCTACAAGAATAACTGATAGTTTCGGCGTATAGCCCTCTTTTTTTAACGCTTCAACTTGATCTTGCAATCCTTGACGATAATCTTTAGCAATTTGTTTGCCATCTAAAATTTTTGCAACCATGTGTAAATTCCTCCTAATAATTTTTCGAACTTTCATAGATGTTTTGAAGTGTAAAACAACAATATAACATTAAAATCCGGAATTTTAATTGAATTTCCGTGAGAAAGTTCGATTTTTGATTGAAAAAGCATGACTTGATTTGTTATGCTATATCTGTAATATACAACTTACTAGATTAAAATTTCAAATAATTGAAAGGGTGTTCAATTTGAAAGTGGCAGTTATTATGGGCAGCTCGTCTGACTGGGATATGATGTCAGAAAGTTGTCAGATGTTAGATCAATTTGGAATCCCGTACGATAAGAAAGTTGTTTCAGCACATCGTACACCAAAACTGATGTTTGATTTTGCGACAGAAGCAAGATTGAACGGTTATGACGTTATTATTGCAGGCGCAGGCGGTGCAGCACACTTGCCGGGTATGGTTGCTTCAATGACGACATTACCAGTCATCGGCGTTCCGATTGAATCTAAGAGTTTGAAAGGTTTAGATTCATTACTTTCAATCGTCCAAATGCCTGGCGGTATTCCGGTTGCAACTACTGCAATTGGTAAAGCAGGTGCGAAAAATGCTGGAATCCTTGCAGCAAGAATCTTAAGTATTCAAAGCGATGAAGTGAGAGAAAAGTTAGAAGCTTATCAACAATCACTAGTAGATAAAGTAGGAGAGATGCAAAGTGAACTTCAGTAAATTAAAGTTTGGATCAACTGTCGGTATTATTGGCGGCGGACAACTTGGCAAAATGATGGCACAATCAGCTCAAAAAATGGGCTTTAGAGTCATCGTCTTAGATCCAGACAAAGAAGCACCGTGTCAATATGTAGCACATGAATTTATTAATGCAGCTTACGATGACCTAGATGCATTAAGACAACTTGGTGAAGCTTCTGATGTTGTAACATATGAATTTGAAAACATTGCTGCAGATCAATTAGAAACACTCACAAAAGAATTTAATGTTCCTCAAGGCTATCAAGCCATCCATTTATTGCAAGACCGTTTAACTGAAAAACAAACATTAGAATCAGCAGGTACGAAAATCGTTCCTTATGCACAAATTACGAATGCTGAAGATTTAGAACATGCTGTTGAAAAATTAGGTTATCCATTTATGGTGAAAACACGTTTCGGCGGTTATGACGGTAAAGGTCAAGTGCTTGTACGTTCAAAAGAAGATTTAGCAGAAGCTGAATCACTAATCGAAGTACAAGAATGTGTAGCAGAAAAATTCTTAGACCTTTATAAAGAAGTATCATTAACTGTAACAATCGGAAATGGCGGTCAAATCGTTTATTTCCCATTACAAGAAAACGAACACCGTCATCAAATCTTATTTAAAACAATCGTGCCTGCACGTTCTGATAAAGAGGCAGAAGCGCGTGCAGAAGTAGATAAGATTAAAGAAAAAGTGCATTTTGTGGGTACTTTTACAGTAGAGTTCTTTATTGATAAAGATAACAACTTATATGTAAACGAAATTGCACCAAGACCTCACAATTCTGGCCATTATTCTATTGAAGCTTGTGACTTCTCACAATTTGATACACACATCCTAGCAGTCACTGGCCAAAAATTACCAGAACGTATTGAAACTTTAAAACCAGCTGTCATGATGAACTTGCTTGGTAAGGATTTAGACTTACTTGAAGATGAGTTCGGTGATCATCCTGAATGGCATGTTCATATTTATGGCAAAGCATCTAGAAAACCAGCACGAAAAATGGGTCACATGACAGTTTTAACTGATGACATTGATAAAACTGAACAAGACATGTTGGCAACCTTTAGAGGAGGAGCAAAATAATGTCATTATTATACGAAGGTAAAGCAAAACGAATTTTCTCAACAGATGAAGACGGCGTATTACGCGTGGAATACAAAGATGAAGTGACTGCCGGCAACGGTGCGAAAAAAGACCATATCGATGGTAAAGGCCGCTTAAATAATAAAATCACTTCTATCTTGTTTGAACACCTTAAAGAAAAAGGCATCAATAGCCACTTTATCAAACAAACGTCTGAGACTGAACAACTTGTTCAATCTGTAGAAATCATTCCGTTAGAAGTGGTCGTACGTAATATTGCGGCAGGTTCTATCACAAGACGCTTAGGTTTTGAAAAAGGCCAAAAATTTGAAA
This sequence comes from Staphylococcus simulans, assembly GCF_003043455.1. GTDB lineage: Bacteria > Bacillota > Bacilli > Staphylococcales > Staphylococcaceae > Staphylococcus > Staphylococcus simulans_A. Next base: position 29,294 of record NZ_PZGG01000001.1, read on the forward strand.
CACCACTTGTAGAATTCTTCTATAAAAATGATGATTTGAATGACCCGCTAGTAACAGATGACCATGTGAGATTATTGCACATTGCTACTACTGAAGAAATTGCACAATTGAAAGAAATGGTATTAGGAGTCAATGAAGCGTTAGTTGAATTACTTGATAGTATTAACTTACGTTTAATTGATTTCAAAGTAGAATTCGGCCGTACTAAAGATGGTCAAATTCTCTTAGCAGATGAAATTTCACCAGATACTTGCCGTATTTGGGAAAAAGACAGTGACACTAACTTTGACAAAGACGTATACCGTGAAGACCGCGGTTCAATTATCGAGACTTATCAAACTTTCTTAAATAAACTGGAGGATCTTAAATAATGAAAACTATCGAATTGCACATCACATTACAACCACAGGTATTAGATACACAAGGACAAGCACTTAACCGTGCTGTACATGACTTAGGCTATAACCAAGTGAATGATATCCGTGTAGGTAAATTACTTTACATGACAGTGGACGAAGCAACAGATGAAGCGGTTCATAATATCGTTACAACTTTAAGTGAAAAATTATTTGCGAACACAGTCATTGAAGAGTACAGCTATAAAGTAGTTGACGAAAAGGAGAATGCATAATGAAATTCGCAGTACTTGTATTCCCTGGATCAAACTGTGACAGAGATATGTTGAACGCAGCTTTGAAAACAGGCGTAGACGCAGAGTATGTTGATTATCGTGAGACATCATTAGAAGGATTTGACGGGGTATTAATCCCTGGCGGTTTCTCATTTGGTGACTACTTACGTTCAGGTGCGATGGCAAGTGTTGCACCAGTTATCAAAGAAGTGAAACGTTTTGCAGATGAAGGCAAACCCGTATTAGGTGTATGTAACGGATTCCAAATCTTAACAGAAATTGGTTTATTACCAGGTGCGTTATTACACAACAATTCACATTTATTTGTCAGCCGTAACGAAGCATTAGAAGTTGTGAATAACAACACACCATTCACAAAAGCATATGCTGAAGGTGAAACAGTTGTATATCCTGTTGCACATGGTGAAGGCAGCTATTACTGTACAAAAGACATGTACAAAGCATTAGAAGACAATAACCAAATTATCTTGAAATATAAAGATAATCCGAACGGTTCTTACCATGATATTGCTGGTATTGTTAACGAAAAAGGTAATGTGTGCGGCATGATGCCTCACCCAGAACGTGCATTAGAATCAATTTTAGGAACAGACGATGGCGTGAAATTATTTGAGTCAATGGTAAATAGTTGGAGGGAACAAAATGCCTAAGTTTATTGAACCAAGTATCGAAGAAATTAAATCAGAACATTTATACCGTGATATGGGATTAACAGACGCTGAATATGATAAAGTTGTCGAAATTTTAGGTCGTCAACCAAACTTTACTGAAATCGGTATTTTCTCTGTAATGTGGAGTGAACACTGTTCATACAAACACTCTAAACCATTCTTGAAACAATTCCCGACAACAGGCGAACATGTCTTAATGGGACCTGGTGAAGGTGCTGGTGTTGTTGATATCGGTGACAACCAAGCAGTTGTATTCAAAGTTGAGTCACATAACCACCCATCTGCGATTGAACCTTACCAAGGTGCAGCAACAGGTGTCGGCGGTATTATTCGTGACATCGTATCTATCGGTGCACGTCCGATCAACTTATTAAACAGCTTACGTTTCGGTGAACTAGATGAAATCCAAAACCGTACATTATTACGTGGTGTTGTAGCAGGTATCGGCGGATACGGTAACTGTATCGGTATCCCAACGACTGCCGGTGAAATCGAATTCGATGAACGTTACGACGGCAACCCATTAGTTAACGCAATGTGCGTGGGTATCATTGATCACGACAAAATCCAAAAAGGTACAGCTAAAGGTGCAGGTAACTCAGTTATCTATGTTGGTCTAAAAACAGGCCGTGACGGTATCCATGGTGCAACATTCGCATCTGAAGAATTAAGTGAAGAAAGTGAAAGCAAACGTCCATCAGTACAAATCGGTGACCCATTTGTAGGTAAAAAATTGATGGAAGCAACACTTGAAGCTATCACTTACCCAGAATTAGTCGGTATCCAAGATATGGGTGCTGCTGGTTTAACATCATCTTCTTCAGAAATGGCAGCTAAAGGCGGCAGTGGTTTACACATGCAATTAGAAAAAGTACCTGTGCGTGAAGAAGGTATCTCTCCTTACGAAATGATGCTTTCTGAAACACAAGAACGTATGTTGCTTGTAGTAGAAAAAGGTACAGAACAAAAATTCTTAGACTTATTCGACAGACGTGAGTTAGATAGTGCTGTAATCGGTGAAGTTACAGATACAGATCGTTTCGTATTAACTTATGAAGATGAAGTTTATGCAGACATTCCAGTACAACCGTTAGCAGACGAATCACCTGTATACATTCTAGAAGGTGAAGCAAAAGAATATAACACATCTAAAAATGACTACAGCAATGTAGATGTTAAAGATGTATTCCATAAATTATTAGCACATCCTACAATTACGTCTAAACGTTATTTATACGAACAATATGACCAACAAGTAGGTGCAAACACAGTCATCAAACCTGGTTTACAAGCATCTGTGGTACGTGTTGAAGGTACAAACAAAGCGATTGCTTCTACAATCGATGGGGAAGCACGTTATGTCTTCAACCAACCATATGAAGGCGGTAAAATGGTCGTTGCTGAAGCATACCGCAACTTAATTGCTGTAGGTGCAACACCATTAGCAATGACAGACTGCTTAAACTACGGTTCACCAGAGAAAAAAGAAATCTATCAACAATTAACTGACTCTACAAAAGGTATGGCAGAAGCATGTGAAGTTCTGAAAACACCAGTTGTTTCAGGTAACGTTTCACTTTATAACGAAACTAAAGGCACTTCAATTTTCCCAACACCTGTAGTAGGTATGGTCGGCTTAATTGAAGACATCGACTACTTAAATGATTTCCACCCACATGCTGGAGATAAATTATATGTTGTTGGTGAAACACGTGATGATTTCGGCGGCAGCCAAATTGAAAAATTATTATACAGTAAAGTTAATCATGAATCAGAAGCAATTGATTTATCAAATGAAGTTGAAAAAGGCGAACAAATCAAAGAAGCAATCAGAAGCGGCAAAGCGTCTCATGTACAAACTGTCGGTAAAGGCGGCTTATTGATTTCATTAGCTCGAATCAGTGCACACTACGGTTTAGGTGTAGATGCAACATTAGATGTAACAGATGCACAATTATTCAGTGAATCACAAGGTCGTTACATTGTTGCAGTAAAAGCAGGACAATCATTAGATATTCCTAATGCACAAGAAATCGGAACAATCACTGAGGATGGTAAGTTCAAAGTTACAAACGGTCAAACAACTGTAGAAGAAAACGTGTCGACGTTAAACGAAATTTGGGAAGGAGCAATTCCTCAATGTATGACATCCGCGGATTAAATGAAGAATGTGGAGTCTTTGGAATATGGAATCATCCCCATGCAGCAACTTTAACTTACATGGCGTTGCATAGCTTGCAACACCGTGGCCAAGAAGGTGCTGGTATCGTGTGCTCAAACGGCGAATCGCTGTTTGGGGCACGCGGCATGGGTTTATTAACTGAAGCCATTTCAGACGCGCAACTAGAATCTCTACAAGGATTCCAACATGCGATTGGGCATGTGCGTTACGCGACAACAGGTGCCAGTGAAATTGCCAATGTCCAACCTTTCTTATTCAAACATTCTAAAGGTGATTTAGGACTTGCACATAACGGTAACCTGACGAATGCTGTTCAAATTCGTAAGGCTTTAGAATCTGAAGGCAGCGTCTTCCAAACAACAAGCGATTCAGAAGTATTAGCGCATTTATTAATCAGAGGCAAATCTCCAAGTATTAAATCAAATCAAAAAGCAGCGTTGAATCAAGTTAAAGGTGCATTCAGCTGTGTCATGCTGAACACAAATCAACTTGCTGCGGTTAGAGATAATAATGGTGTACGTCCACTCATGTTAGGTGAAGTTGATGGTGCGTATTGTGTCGCAAGTGAAACATGTGCGTTCCAAGCAATCGGCGCAACATATATCCGTGACATCGAACCAGGTGAATTAATCACATTCAGCGGTGATCACGATATTGATTATGATACGTATACTAACCAAATCCACCATAATATGTGTTCAATGGAATACGTATACTTTGCACGTCCGGATTCAGAGTTCCATAAACACTCTATTTATAACGTGCGTAAAGCATTAGGTAAGAAATTAGCAAGTGAGATGGGTATTGACGCTGATATTGTTATCGGTGTACCGGATTCATCTTTACAAGCAGCAAAAGGTTTCTCTGAATACTCAGGTATTCCGAATGAACAAGGGTTATTGAAAAACCGTTATATCGGCCGTACGTTTATCACACCAGACCAAAGCGTCCGTGAAAAACAAGTGCGTATGAAACATGCGCCGATCAGAGACGTCATTGAAGGCAAACGTGTGATTGTCATTGATGACTCTATTGTGCGTGGTACGACAAGTAAATACATTGTGAAAGCATTAAAATCTGCAGGTGCGAAAGAAGTCCATATGGGTATTTCTTCACCACCATTAATCGATCCATGTTATTACGGTATCGATGTATCTACACATGCAGAATTAATGGCAGCCCAACATAGTGTCGAAGAAATCAGAGACATGATTGGTGCAGATTCACTCACGTATTTATCTGTAGAAGGCATGCATGAAGTATTTAAAGAATTTGACTCTAAAGGCGAGTGTGACGCTTGCTTTACAGGCAATTATCCAATTGAAATTGTAGATCATCAATTACCAGAAGTTAAAGAACTGAAAAGAAGAGGAGTGTAAAGCTGTGGCAGCAGATTCTTATAAAAATGCCGGTGTGGATATTCATGCTGGATATGAAGCAGTTGAGCGAATGAAAAGCCATGTGCAACGTACAATGCGTAAAGAAGTACTAGGTGGACTAGGAGGTTTCGGTGCAGCGTTTGATTTATCACAATTAAACATGCAAAAACCAGTCTTAGTTTCTGGTACAGACGGTGTTGGTACTAAGTTGAAACTTGCGATTGATCATGACAAACATGACACAATCGGTATCGATGCAGTGGCTATGTGTGTCAACGATATTTTAACAACAGGTGCAGAACCGCTTTATTTCCTTGACTATATCGCAACAAACAAAGTTGTGCCTGAAGTTATCGAACAAATTGTTAAAGGTGTCAGCGATGGTTGTGAAGAAACAAACACAGCTTTAATCGGCGGTGAAACTGCTGAAATGGGCGAAATGTATCATGAAGGTGAGTATGATTTAGCTGGTTTCGCAGTTGGTGCCGTTGAAAAAGATGAATATATCGATGGTTCAACAGTTAAACCAGGACAAGTCATTATTGGTTTAGCTTCTAGCGGTATCCACTCTAATGGTTACAGCTTAGTGCGTCATTTAATTAAAGAATCAGGCGTTGATTTAAATGCTGAATTCGATAATGGCCGTACGTACTTAGATACATTCTTAGAACCGACACGTTTATATGTTAAACCTGTCTTAGCTGTGAAAGAACAAGTGAAATTGCATGCGATGACACATATCACAGGCGGCGGTTTCTATGAGAATATCCCACGTGCTTTACCTGAAGGTGTCACTGCTGAAATTGACGTACAATCATTCAAGACGCCTAAAGTATTCGATTGGTTACAACAAGCAGGCAACATTGCAACTGAAGAAATGTACAATATCTTCAATATGGGTATTGGTTTCACATTAGTTGTAGATGAAGCGGATGCGGATAAAACATTAGAAATCTTAAAAGGTCAAAATGTTGAAGCGTTCAAAATCGGTAAAATTGTTGAAGGTAAAGAAGAACCTATCGAGTTAACGGGGGTTAAAGCGTGACTAAAGTAGCTATCTTTGCGTCAGGTTCTGGCAGCAACTTTGAAAATATTGCACAACGTGTTCAAGACGGCAGATTAGACAATATTGAAATTACAGCACTTTATGTCGATCACGACGACGCGTTCGCGATTGAACGTGCAGAGAAATTAAATATTCCAGTCCACGTAACACTTCCTAAAACATTTGATTCTAAAAGTGATTATGAACAACGCTTATTAGAGTTGTTGAAAGAAGAACAAGTGGAGTGGATTGTACTTGCAGGCTATATGCGTTTAATCGGTCCAGATTTATTGAATGCGTATGAAGGCCGTATTTTAAACATTCATCCAGCTTTATTACCGAAATACAAAGGTATTGATGCGATTGGTCAAGCTTTTGAAAGCGGCGATAAGGTCACAGGTTCTACTGTTCATTATGTGGACAGCGGAATGGATACAGGTGAAATCATTGAACAAAGTCAATGCGACATCTATCCAGATGATACAAAAGCACAACTAGAAGAACGTATTAAAAATTTAGAATATGAACTTTATCCTAGAGTCATCGCAAAAATTATTCGATAAGAGGGGCAATTTCTAACATGAAAAAAGTAATTTTAAGTGTATCAGACAAAACTGGCATTGTAGACTTCGCGAAGTCATTAGTTGAATTAGACTATGAGTTGTATTCTACAGGCGGCACAAAGCGTGCATTAGATGAAGCGGGCGTACCTGTGAAATCTGTTTCTGATTTAACGCAATTTGATGAAATTATGGATGGCCGTGTAAAAACTTTACACCCAGCTGTACATGGCGGTATTTTAGCTGATCGCGATAAACCTGAACATTTACAACAATTAAAAGAAAAAGGCATCGATCTTATCGACATGGTTGTCGTTAACCTTTATCCATTTAAAGAAACTGTCGCAAACCCTGACGTAACTGAAATGGATGCGATTGAAAATATCGATATCGGTGGACCGACAATGTTACGTGCAGCTGCGAAAAACTTCAAGCACGTGACAACTGTAGTAGATCCTGCTGACTATGACGCAGTCATTGAACACCTTAAAAACAACACATTAGATGAAGCATTCCGTAAATCATTGATGATTAAAGTATTTGAACATACAAATGATTATGATAATGCGATTGTGAACTTCTTCAAAGAAAACAAAGAACAATTACGTTATGGTGAAAACCCTCAACAAACAGCTTACTTTGTACGCACATCAGATGCGAACAATACAATTGCAGGCGCTAAACAATTACACGGGAAACAATTAAGCTTCAACAACATTAAAGATGCGGATGCAACATTAGCATTAGTTAAAAAGTTCGAAGAGCCAGCTGCAGTTGCAGTTAAACATATGAACCCATGTGGTGTAGGTGTAGGCGAATCTATCGAAGAAGCATACCAAAACGCATATGAAGCAGATAGTCAATCTATCTTCGGCGGTATTGTTGCGGTGAACCGTCCAGTTTCAAAAGAACTTGCTGAAAAATTACATTCAATCTTCTTAGAAGTGGTCATTGCACCTTCATTTACAGACGAAGCACTTGAAGTCTTAACACAAAAGAAAAATATTCGCTTATTAGAAGTAGATATGGCAGTAGACCACGATGAACAAGAATTCGTATCGGTATCTGGCGGCTACTTAGTTCAAGATAAAGATACAAAAACAATTTCACGTGATGACATGAAAGTTGTGACTAAAGTTGAACCGACAGAAGAACAATGGCAAGCAATGGAATTAGGTTGGAAAGTTGTTGCGGCTGTTAAAAGTAACGCAGTCATCTTAAGTAATGACCATCAAACTGTAGGTATCGGTGCGGGTCAAATGAACCGTGTTGGTTCTGCAGAAATCGCAATCGAACGTGCGATTGAAATCAATGACAATGTGGCATTAGTTTCAGATGGTTTCTTCCCAATGGATGACACAGTAGAATTAGCTGCTAAAGCAGGTATTAAAGCAATCATCCAACCAGGTGGTTCTATTAAAGACCAAGATTCTATTGATATGGCAGACAAACACGGCATTGCGATGGTAATGACCGGCGTACGTCACTTCAAACATTAATCATTCAGGAGGAAAATGCTCAAGATGAAAGTATTAGTAATCGGAGGCGGAGGACGTGAACATGTCCTTGCGCACAAATTAAATCAATCTGAACTTGTTGACCAAGTGTATGCAATTCCTGGAAACGCAGCAATGGAAACTGTCGCTGAAGTGCACGGTGAAATTGCTGAAACTGCACATGATGATATTGTAAAATTTGCGGTAGATCATGATGTTGAATGGGCAGTTATCGGTCCAGAACAACCTTTAACTGAAGGATTAGGTGACAAATTACGTGACGCAGGTGTGAAAGTATTCGGTCCCGGTGCGAAAGCAGCACAAATTGAAGGTTCTAAATCATTTGCGAAACGTATCATGGAAAAATATGATATTCCAACTGCTGAGTATGTAGAAGTGAATTCTAAATCTGAAGCTTTAAACTATGTAGAAGATTGTAAGATTCCTGTTGTCTTGAAAAAAGACGGACTTGCAGCAGGTAAAGGTGTAATCATTGCGATGACACGTGAAGAAGCGAAAGATGCAGTCGAAACACTTTATCCTGAAGAACAAGGTAAAATTGTATTCGAAGAATTCTTAGAAGGCGAAGAATACTCTGTGATGACGTTTGTGAATGGCGATTATGCGGTACCTTTCGATACAATCGCGCAAGACCATAAACGTGCATATGATGGCGATAAAGGACCAAATACAGGCGGTATGGGTGCCTATTGTCCAGTACCTCATATTTCAAAAGATGTACTTAAACGTACAAATGATGAAATTGCGCAACCGATTGCGAAAGCGATGCAAGAAGAAGGCTATCCATTCTTCGGTGTCCTTTACATCGGCGCAATCTTAACTGATGAAGGTCCGAAAGTTATCGAGTTTAATGCACGTTTCGGTGATCCTGAAGCACAAGTGCTTTTAACACGTATGGACAGCGACTTAATGCAACATATCTTAGACTTAGCAGCACGCAAACCGATTGAATACAAATGGAAAGACGAAGCTGTTGTAGGCGTGATGTTAGCGTCTAAAGGCTATCCTGGCTCATATGAAAAAGGTGTGAAAGTCAGCGGCTTTGATTTAGATGGCCAAACATTTGTCAGCGGTTTGAAAAAAGAAGGCGACGATTACGTCACTTCTGGCGGTCGTGTTATCTTAGTGATTGGTGAAGGCAAAACTGTTAAAGAAGCCAAAGCCAATGCTTATAAAAAAGCAGATGCCATTGACAGTGAAGGTTTATTCTACCGTCGTGACATCAGTGATAAAGCTATTAAACACGAAGCATAATTTAAAAGAATAGATTCATATAAAAACAGCCGTACATTGTGTATCGGCTGTTTTTGGTATGCAGAAAAATACATAGCTATATTACTGTGAAGTGGTGGATCTTCTACTCATCAATAGATAAGAGGTGTAGAAAATAAAAAAAGCAAGGAAGCAGAACTTCCTTACTCTTCTGGTATTGATTTTGCCATATCAATATAGGCTTGTTTATAGCCCGCAACATAGCGAGAACTACGTCTTTTGAATAATTGGTGGAAACGCCAAGAACGTTTACGTTTTTTAATGTAGTTGTTTAAACGGCGTTTTTTATTTTTGAGTTTTGACATGGTCTCAATTTCTTTGACGGCTTGTTGATAGCCTTTTTCGTATGCATCATTACGTTTTTTCATGAAATTTTGCCCCCAATCTTTCTGTGTGAATCTGATTATTTCAATTATAACATGTATATGACTTTTGACTTAATTAAACGATAATCTTTGTTAAATAAAAATAAGCAGTAAACGGTTGTATCGGTGACCGTTCACTGCTGGGAAAAATATGGATGAATGAAAATGTAAATATTGGTCGGGCTGCAGCTCGACAACCACAGCCCGATAAAAATTTTAAGAACTATAAATGCGTGTGTCAACCACGTACATCAGTAATTCCTGTAATTGGTAAATAATGAGCTAACATTACAGAAATAATTAATATCGCTGCGAATAATAAGATAAATAAGATGTCGCGATAACTAAATGGTGCGTAGTAATAATACGTTCTTTTGCCATCTTTAAATCCTTTTTTCTCCATCGCAACTGAAAGTTGATGTGCTTTTCGTATGTTTTGACTTAATAGTGGAATAATTAAATGTTTCACACGTTTAAAACCACGATAATTTGATTTATCCACCATACGATAGCGCATCTTCAATGATTTACGTAATTGAATGAATGAACTGATAATTAACGGTACCATTCGAATGGCAGCCATAAAGGCATAAGCCACTTTCGGTTTCACACGTAAATGCTGCATCAGGCTATAGAAGATTATCACGATTTGAGACGTAAAGGCCATCACAATACCGAAGAATGTGACGGTATCTGTACGCATAGATAAATGAAGACCTCTAACTAAACTTTCAGTGGTGATATGGATAAAGCCTAATTTGAATAGGGTATGTGTCCCATCACCATAGAAAATCATGAAGAGTGCTGAGATGATACTAAAGATCACAGTATAGAGTACGAATAGGGCAGTGACCTTCAATTTCATACCGCCGAAAATCAGTAAGAATAATAACATTAAAGCGGTTAGGTAGATCATCACATCAAAGTTGTGAATGAAAATCACAAAGAAGAATAAGAAAATACCTAAACCAAGTTTCGTAATAATATTTACTTCATCTACGAAGGTGAAATACTTTTTCCATGCTTCATACATTGGCTTCACCTTCCATTTCAAATAAAACATCTTCACATAACATGTGATCGCGTAATTCAATACGTCTTGTCGGATAACGTTCAATGATATGCGGGTCATGTGTGACCATAATAATCGTTTGACCTTGTGCGACACGTTGTTGGAAGAGATCTAGTAAATTAAAGGTATTGTGACTGTCTAAGCCGAATGTCGGTTCATCCAGTAAGATAATATCTGCACGCGAACTTAAAGCAGTCGCAACACTTAAACGGCGTTTTTGACCCATTGATAATTCGAATGGATGTTGATCACGAACCGCTTCTAAATTCAACAATTCTATCAGCTTTTCAGTTTCAGCTTTAGCACTATCCCCGCTGAAATTGATAAAGATTTCTTCATAGACAGAATTCGTAATAAATTGCAGTTCTGGGTTTTGATAAACCAAATACATATGTTGGGCCGCTTCTTTAATTTTATGAAGCGGTTGCCCATCATAAGACATCTCTCCGCGATATTTAATCAACTGCATCATAGACTCAAGCAATGTCGTTTTACCTGCACCGTTTTTACCTGTGATGGTAATCCATTCACCATCGCCTATTGTGAGTTCAGGTACTTGAATGAGTGTTTTCTTACCGCGGATAACTTCGCCATTTTCATATTTGAAGCGTGATGTTATGTCTTTATTCGGTAATAATTCAGCTTTAGGCGCATGGTCCCAAGCTTTAGGATGCCAAACTCCATATTCAGTCAATAAGTCTTCATGTTGATGTAAAATCACCTGAGGCGTATCATCCGCGATGATTTCCCCGTGATGATTCATTAAAATAACACGATCGACATGTTCCCAAATATGTTCCACTTTATGTTCTACAATTAAGACAGTTTGTTCTTGCCACATGTCTTTAATTTGATTCCATAAATCTTCAGTCGCATCCACATCTAACATAGCAGTCGGTTCATCTAAGAATAATGTATCAGCTTCTTGAAGTACCGTTTCAGCAATCGCAAGTTTTTGTTTCATGCCGCCGCTTAACTGTTGAACCGTTTGTTTCGGTCCGACATCTAAGTCTACCGATTCTAATGCTTGTTGAATTAAAGCATCCATTTCTTTTCTCGGCACTTGTTTATTTTCTAACACAAATGCGAGTTCTTCATAAACCTTCGGCATACAAAATTGTGTATCCGGGTCTTGGAAGATGACACCGCTATTTAAATCGACTTCCAATGCGTCATATTTCATCGGAAGTTCGATTAGGTTCGGCACAATGCCGCTTAATACATTGAGTAAGGTACTTTTACCGCAGCCTGAAGGGCCGAGTAATAAGACCTTTTGTTTATCAGGTATTTCTATATCTAAACCATCAAATATTTTATCTGGTGCATTTGGATATTTCAGTCGTAAATTTTGAGCAAGTAACACGTTTATGTCTCCTTACAAATTGTCATAATCCTTTTTGGAAGCGGGGCGGAATAATTTCGTAACCCCGGTCTGATCCAGAGCTTTGACAAGATAATATGGGAAAATCCCAGCAAGTACAATCCCGCTGATACAACGGAAGAATACATATAAGAATAAGTTCCATCCAGCAACTTCGCCTAAATAACCATAGTAGAAGTCGATAGGGAAAGTGACTAATGCGGCTGCTAAACCAGCAAGTACCGCTACCATTAATTTGCGTGATTTATAACGGAAAATCGCAAAAATAATTTCACACGCTAAACCTTGTAGTAAGCCGTAAACAATTGTTGCTATATCAAAGCGTCCCATCACAATTGTTTCCCCAGCACCAGCAGCAAATTCTGCTAATAGTGCAATACCGGCTTTCGGAATGATTAAGTAAGCAACGACAGCAGCTGCAAACCACATACCGTAAGATAATTCTTCTAAGTGTAAGCCAGTCACTTGCATGGCTTTATACACTAAGTTCCAAATGTTGTAAATGATAGCAAAGATGACTGCGATTAACACAGTTACTAAGATATCTGAAAGCTTAAGTCCTTTAGACATAATGTCAATTCCTCCTATAAAAACAAAAAAACACGCAAACTTGTCTAGCAAGCAGCGTGAAATAAGCATTAGAATATCCTGGTTCTACCCTGAAATTCTAAACCAGTTTATTCTTTACACTTTCCTACGCTAGTCTCAGCTAGATCAGGTTCGAAGGGTTTGAAGCTTTATGCTCCATCTCAGTTCGAAACACCCCTAGTGCATTTCTTTATTAGATTTATACTAAATGTATGCTTTTTCATAGGTTCTGTCAAGGTGGTTTTAGATTTAATCAAAAGAGAACGGGTATGGAAAAGACAAGTTCACATTAAGATTACGTTAAATTGTATATTGGGGATTGAGCATAGCGCTTGAGTCTAATATACTACCATAGAATGATTTACTTTAATTTTTAAAGACACAATGGAATTGTTCATATATAATAACTATGAGGTGAAAAACATGTCGTATATAAAGAAGCACGCTGAAATCATTTATAGTTTGATTATTGGCATTGTTTCACTTTTCATTGGAATCATTGTATTACTCAATCTATCATTTATCCATAAACTTGCTAAGGGAAGCAAGGTTGACATACATATTAATAATGTGTGGGATTTCATCAATGCTTTCTTTGTTGAAATAATACGGATTATGAGTCAATTTATTGGTCATTTCCCAGTAATCAGTGCCATCTTGATTATCTTGTTCGGTGTTGCATTGCTATGGATTGGCTATTTATTATTTATGACTACAAAATATGATTATGATATCTCAATTTTCTTCCTTATAATAGGAATCTTTTTCTTCCTCATCACAATTGTCTTTATGACACAAGTTTACGGTTTCTTTGCGATTGTTTTCGTGGTTCCGTTTATTGTGCATATCGGATACATTGTGTACAAGGATGAGTTGAACAGTGCGCATCAGAAAGAACATTATCTATGGATTATCTGTACGTACGGAATCAGTTATTTAATTTCTCAAATTTCGTTATACGGAAGAATCGAAAGCCATGAAATTGCGTTAATTGATATTTTAAGTGTCAACGCATTCTTCGTTGTCATGTGGTGTTTAGGTCAAATGTCTATTTGGAACTTCTTGTTCCTTAGAAGATCATTACCTTTAACTAAAGCGGAACTTGGCGAAGAAATGTTGTATTCACGTACAGACAAAAACGGAGCAATCAGCCAAACAAAAGAACAACTACGTGAAATTCAAGAGCGTACTCAAGAATTGACACATAGAACACGCAGAAGTATTGATTTAGAAAAAATCAGAAGAAAACGAGATAGTTTCAAAAAAGCAGTTAAAGATAAAGTCAATCTGACAGAAGACGATTTCCCAACTTGGATGCGTCGTCCGAAATGGATTAAACCAGGTATTGTGGAATTGATTTGCGGAGCGATTTTATTCCTATTTACGTTATTAGAATTAAACAACCGTAATGGTTTATTCATGTCAGGTGACTGGGAATTATCACAAACATCTTACGTGATAGAGTGGATTACACTCTTCTTGTTATTACTTGTGATTATCGCTTATATCATTACAACATTGACGCATTTCTTACGCGGTAAGTTATACTATGCACAGTTGTTTATGGTAAGTATTTTATTCTTTAAATTGCTGACAGAGTTTATCAATATTATGATTCACGGATTGTTATTATCCATTTTCATTACACCGATTTTATTTATTATGCTTGTGGCAGTTACGATTGCGTTTATTATTCAACTACGTACACCTGCTAAAGCAAAATCATACAAAAACTGAGGGACTTAGGTTTCCTCAGTTTTTTTATGGATTTAAGACGTTCTTTTTAGAAAGGAAGCGTCTGATACGTTAAGATAAAAGTAACTACACATAGAAGGCGGAATAATAATATGAAGACAGCAGTATTAAATAAAGGAAAAGAACAAAAGTATTTAAATCAATATCCTTTAGTGGATGAAGAAGATATTTATGAACATAGTCATTTAGAAGATGGTGATATTTTTCATATTGTGACTGACGATGGTCGTTACATTGCGACAGCGTATGTTGGACGTCAACATAAAGGTTTAGGTTGGGTGTTAAGTTATGATGCTGAAGCAGAAATCAATCAAGACTTTTTTAAAGAACTATTTGAAGCGGCATTAGATTATCGTCAATATTACTTTGACATTGATGGTACGAATGCATTCAGATTGTTTAATGCAGAAGGTGATGGTGTCGGTGGTTTAACAATCGATTACTATGATCGCCATTTATTAATCCAATGGTACTCAAAAGGGATTTATACGTTCAGAGCTGATATTTTAGAAGCTGTACAAGCTGTCTTTCCGTATACTTCAATTTTCGAGAAAACACGTTTTAAAGACAGTGAAGTAGCTAGTGGATTCGTAACAGGAGATGCACCTGAATTCCCAATTGTCATCGAAGAAAACTTTACGTTCTATAATATTGATTTAGACGATGGACCGATGACAGGAATTTTCTTAGACCAAAAAGAAGTTCGTAAAAAATTACGTGATGTTTATGCGCCTGAACGCAGTGTCTTGAATTTATTCAGTTATACTGGGGCATTCTCTGTCATTGCGGCACAAACAGCATCAGAAACAACAAGTGTTGACCTTGCGAATCGTTCTAGAGGTTTGACAGAGGAGAACTTTGGGGTAAATGGTATAGACCCGAAAACACAATATATTTATGTGATGGATACGTTTGACTTTTATCATTATGCGGCACGACATAATAAGGTTTATGACACGATTGTCATTGATCCGCCAAGTTTTGCGCGTAATAAAAAGAAAGTCTTTACGGTTCAAAAAGACTATCATAAGTTGATTGAAGAAGCTCTACCTATTTTAAGCGATGGAGGTACTTTGATTTTAAGCACAAATTCAAGTGCATTATCTTCTAAGGCGTTTAAAAATATGATTAAGAAAACGTTGGATGCGCAAGATGTAGATTTTGAAATTTTAGAAGCAATGGGGCTTCCAAAAGATTTCAAAACACATCCGCACTATAAACCATCGAAATATTTAAAAGTAGTCTTTGTTCGGGTATCAGAGAAAGTAGAAGAAGTAATAAATGAGGAGGACTATTATGGGGATTAGAGATAAATTTTTAAAAAAATCTACAGATAAAATTGGAAATAAAATGTTGAAAATTGATCCGGTGGTTGGTAAAGGACGTTTACCAAAAAATAAAAAGGATTTAGCGAAAAGACGTGAACGTGCTGAAGAATTAGTAAGAAAGAAAGCATTATTGTCATCTTCAGCAAGTGTTATTCCGATTCCGGGATTAGATTTCGGAGTCGATTTAAAGCTGATGAAAGATATTATAGAAGATATTAATAAAATTTACGGTTTAGATCATAAAGAGGTAAACCGTATGAGTGATGATGTAAAAGAGCGCGTATTAGTTGCTGCATCAATCCAAGGCAGTCAATTTATCGGACGTACTGTTTCAAAAGGTATTTTGAAAATGGTAGTGAAAGATGTGGCTAAACGTACAGCTGCGAAACAAACAAGATGGTTCCCAGTTGTCGGTCAAGCAATCGCTGCATCAATCAGTTATTATTTCATGAAAAAACTAGGTGACGAACACATCGATAAATGTGAAAACGTTGCCAAAAAAATAATGTAAAATCAAGTTGTCAATTAATTTGTGCATATTTTCACAAAAACGCTAAATTCATGGCCCTGTATGGGTTAAACAAATTGAATTTAGCGTCATATTTTGGTAATGTTAAGGTGTAATAATGTTCAGGTGAGTCACTCACCAATTAATGGATGCGAAGGAGAAAGATTATTATGGAACAACAATCATACACTATCATCGACGAAACAGGTATTCACGCTCGTCCAGCTACAATGCTTGTACAAACAGCTTCAAAATTTGATTCAGATATTCAACTTGAATACAACGGTAAAAAAGTCAACTTAAAATCAATTATGGGTGTTATGAGCTTAGGCGTAGGTAAAGATGCTGACATTACTATCTATGCTGACGGAAGCGACGAAGCTGATGCTATTCAAGCTATCACTGACGTTTTATCTAAAGAAGGTTTAACTAACTAATATGACTAAAAATATTAGAGGGATTGCGGCATCTGATGGTGTGGCAATCGCAAAAGCCTATCTATTAGTAGAACCTGATTTATCATTTGATAACGGAACAGTGACTGATACAGAGGCTGAAGTTGCTAAATTTAACGGCGCACTTAACACATCAAAAGTTGAATTGACTAAAATCAGAAATAATGCCGAACAACAATTAGGTGCAGATAAAGCGGCTATCTTCGATGCGCATTTATTAGTGCTTGAAGATCCAGAACTTATCCAACCTATTGAAGAAAAAATTAAAAATGAAAATGTTAATGCTGCTCAAGCGTTAACAGATGTTTCAAATCAATTTATCACAATATTTGAATCAATGGACAATGAATACATGGCAGAACGTGCAGCTGATATCCGCGACGTTTCTAAACGTGTATTAGCACACATCTTAGGTGTGGATTTACCAAATCCAAGTATCATTGATGAAAGTGTCGTTATTATCGGGAATGACTTGACACCTTCAGATACTGCACAATTGAACAAACAATTCGTGCAAGGATTTGTGACAAACATTGGAGGCAGAACATCTCACTCTGCAATTATGAGCCGTTCTTTAGAAATCCCAGCAGTCGTCGGTACTAAAACGATTACTGAGGAAGTTGAAGCAGGTGATATCATTATTGTAGATGGTATGACAGGCGATGTTATTGTTAATCCAAGTGACGAAGTTGTAGCGCAATACCAAGAAAAACGTGATAACTTCTTCAAAGATAAACAAGAATTACAAAAATTACGTGATGCTGAATCTGTTACAGAAGATGGTCATCATGTAGAATTAGCTGCAAACATCGGTACACCAAACGACTTACCTGGTGTAGTTGAAAATGGTGCAGAAGGTATCGGATTATATCGTACTGAGTTCCTATACATGGGTAGAGATCAAATGCCGACTGAAGACGAACAATTTGAGGCATACAAAGCAGTCCTTGAAGCAATGGACGGCAAACGTGTGGTTGTTCGTACATTAGATATCGGCGGAGACAAAGAATTACCTTATTTAGACTTACCTGAAGAAATGAACCCATTCTTAGGTTATCGTGCAATCCGCTTGTGCTTAGCACAACCAGAAATTTTCCGTCCGCAACTACGTGCGTTATTACGTGCTTCAGTTTACGGAAAATTAAACATTATGTTCCCAATGGTTGCGACAATTCAAGAATTCCGTGATGCGAAAGCATTATTAGAAGAAGAACGTCAAAACCTTAAAAACGAAGGTGTCGAAGTTTCAGATGATATTGAAGTTGGTATCATGGTTGAAATTCCATCAACAGCAGCACTTGCTGATGTTTTTGCGAAAGAAGTAGACTTCTTCAGTATCGGAACAAATGACTTAATTCAATATACAATGGCAGCTGACCGTATGTCAGAACGCGTGTCTTATTTATACCAACCTTATAACCCAGCTATTTTACGCTTAGTACAACGTGTTATTGAAGCGTCTCATGCTGAAGGTAAATGGACAGGTATGTGCGGCGAAATGGCCGGAGACCAAACTGCAATTCCATTATTGTTAGGTCTTGGATTAGATGAGTTCTCTATGAGTGCAACGTCAATCCTTAAAGCACGTCGTTTAATCAGAAACTTAAGCGAAGCGCAAATGAAAGACTTAGCAGCAAAAGCAGTGAACTGTGCAACTTCTGAAGAGGTTGTCGCATTAGTTGAAGACTATACGAAACATGCATAATCATTTATAAACATTAATAATAAAACCGTGATGAGATGAATGTCCAATTCATTATCATCACGGTTTTATTGGTGTGCAATTATTTATTGATTATTTGATTTTTATAACAACTTACAACGAATTTAATTGTGAGGTATATACTGTGTATTTTACGAATTTGTGACAAAGATTTAAATTTTGTATAAATATAATGAAAATCTTGATTAGAATAATTGTAAACTAGAATTTGAGCGCGTAACATATAAGCTACTGTGTCTATGAACGCAGGTTACAGCTTAATTGTTTGAACCATAAAGCATAATGGTAAAGTAAAAAAGAGTACATTCAATTTTAAGTCAATCTTTATCGATATCGAGTAATGTATTGATTTTATCTATATCAACTTGATACATAGGTGTGTCATCGATTAAGATAAATGGCGTTGAAAATGCATCAAAATCTATCATTTCATTGCGGTATTGCGAGTTTGAAATGTTTTTCTCAGTGTACGCAACTTGATGATGATCGAGATAATTTTTCACAAACTGACACGGTGGACAGTCGTTTTGTGTATAAATGACTACATTCGGCATGTTTCATCTTCCTTTTCTTTTCATTGATGTGTTTACTGTATTAAAGGAAGAATTAAAAATCAAGCCAACCGCCTATATTTGAATGTTACAAGATATATTGGATTTTGTTTAGACAATTTCCTCCACATTTCATCTAAGACGTTGCGGGCATTAGACAGTAACAAAAATATAGAGAAAAATAGGGTGATATTATGGAAGCAGTAGAACTGAGCAGATTTTTAACTGCCATGACCTTAGCTGTGCATATTATCTTCGCGACTATCGGTGTGGGGATGCCGCTTATGTTCGCAATTGCTGAATTTCTTGGGGTAAAGAGAAATGACGCAAAATATATTACACTAGCTAAGAGATGGGCCAAAGGTTATGCGGTAACCGTTGCGGTAGGGGTTGTAACAGGTACTATTATCGAGTTGCAGCTGTCATTACTTTGGCCGCAATTTATGAAGATTGCAGGACACGTAATTGCACTGCCATTATTCATGGAAGTCTTCGCATTCTTCTTTGAAGCGATTTTCTTAAGTATTTATTTCTACACTTGGGAAAGATTCAAAAGTAAATGGACACATTTAATTATGAGTATTCCAGTGGTATTAGGCGGTACTTTATCTGCCTTCTTCATCACTTCAGTAAACTCATTTATGAACACACCTGAAGGTTTCCAATTGAAAAACGGCAAAATGATACATGTTGATCCGGTTGCAGCGATGTTCAACTCATCATTTGGTGTTAGAGCCTTCCACGTGATTACGACAGCAATTATGACAATGGCCTTTATTTTAGCGGCGATTGCAGCATTTAAATTATTGAAAAACAAATTTGAAAAAGATAGAGAATATCATAAGAAAGCATTGAAACTGACTATGATTGTCGGTTTAGTCTTTACATTAGGATCAATGCTTGCTGGTGATATGTCAGCGAAGTTCTTACACAAAGAACAACCTGAAAAATTAGCAGCATATGAATGGCATTACGATACTGAGAAACGCGCAGATTTAGTTCTGTTTGGTGTACTAGATGAGAAAAATCAAGAAGTTCATGGTGCAATTAAGATACCAGCTTTATTAAGTTTCTTATCTGATAACAATATCAACACAGAAGTAGAAGGATTAAATGAATTCCCTAAAAATGAACAACCACCGTTAATCGTCCATTACTTCTTTGACTTAATGGTAACAAGCGGTATCTTCTGCTTTGTTGTTTCAGGTCTTTACGTCTTAACACGACTTGTTAAGAAATGGCGCAAATTCTCAACGCATAAAATATTACTATATGGCATATTATTGACAGGACCAGCAGCAATGCTTGCGATTGAGTTCGGTTGGTTCTTAACAGAAATGGGCCGCCAACCTTGGATTTTAAGAGGTTACATGAGAGTGTCTGAAGCAGCTACACATGCAGGCGGTTTACCAGGTGTTACCATCGCATTTGGTGTCGTTTACTTTATCATCTTATTCACAGCAACGTATGTATTAATACGTATGTTCAAGAATAACCCGCCATATAAAGATGTGGAAAAATTAGAAGAGAGCCGAGGTGAAGCATCATGAGTATTACAGCATTTGGAATGATTGTTTTGTATCTGTTCTTATTCTTGTATATCGTCATTGCTTCAATTGACTTTGGTGCAGGTATCTTCATTTTACAATCGAAATTAAGAGGTACTGAAAGCACATTAGTACCGATTATCGGTCGCTATCTGAATCCGATTTGGGAAGTTACGAACGTATTCTTAGTATTCTTCACAGTCGGGATTGTCGGATTCTTCCCGGATTTCGCGTACTATTACGGTTCAGTTCTGTTAGTGCCGGGATCTATCGCATTAATCTTACTTACGATTCGCGGTAGTTTCTATGCTTTCCAAAACTATGGACCAGATTCAAAATTCTCTTGGCTCGTCTTGCATAGTGTGTCTGGGTTATTCATCCCAGCAGCGTTAAGTATGGGGCTTGTCATCTCAGAAGGTGGTTATATTCATAAGACTGGCTCAGGTACAGGTGTCGATTTAAAATGGGCTGATTTATTCTTTAGTCCATTCGCGTGGGCGGTTGTATTCTTAGCTTTAGTTTCAGTGATGTATATTTCATCAGGATTCCTTGCATATTATGCACGTAAAGCAGAAAACATGAAAGCCTATAATATTATTCGTATGTGGTTTGTTTTCTGGGGTCCTCCTATGGCTTTAGTGTCATTATTTACTTTCATCACATTACGCAGTCAAAACAAGCAGCACTTCGATGCTGCGGTAAACCAATACTGGTGGCTGTTCTTAATCAGTATATTATGCTTGTTAGCAGCTTGGATTTTATCTATAATGAAAAAATCACCGGGAACAGCATTTATGTTAGTAGTTATCCAAATGGCAACAGCAGTTGCAGGTTATGGCTTAAGTAAATGGCCATATATTCTGTATCCATATATCAACGGAGACATTCATAAAACAGATGACCCGATGGCTTGGGCCTTAACGATTGCGGCAGTTGTCGGATTATTGATGCTTGTTCCATCACTGATTTTCTTAATGAGATTATTCATCTTCAACAAAGATTATGTTGAAGGTAAGAATGATGAAGGTTATTATTAATAATAAGTCTTAGGTGAGGCGAGGCATAATCATAGAATCTCTATGATTGAACAGAGCCTTGTCTCATCTTTATTTTTGCGGAGGTTGTAAGAGAAATGGAAAAAGAATTCGTTGTGATAGGATTAGGTCGTTTCGGCGGCAGTATAGTCCGAGAATTAAACGCGTTAGGCATGGACGTAATGGCAATCGATTTAAGTGAAGCCCGCGTAAATGAATATAGTGAAATCGCGACACATGCGGTAGTTGCGGATACGACAGATGAAGCGGTAATGAAAAGTTTAGGGATTCGTAACTTTGATCAAGTCATCGTGGCAATTGGTGAAAATATTCAAACGAGTACCTTAACGACTCTGATTCTTAAGGAATTAGGGGTTAAAAAAGTTATTGCAAAAGCTCAAAATGATTACCATGCGAAGATTTTAAATAAAATCGGTGCTGATTTAGTTGTCCATCCTGAACGAGATATGGGACGAAGAATTGCGCATAATATTGCGAGTGCCAGTGTCTTGGATTACTTGGAACTTGCGGATGAATATTCAATTGTTGAAGCCAAAGCGAATGAACGTATCGCAGGTCAAACTATTGTAGATTTAGATATCCGTGCAAACTTCGGTATCAACATTATTGCGATTAAACGAGATAAAGATGTTATTATTTCTCCAGATCCGAATATGAATATTGAACTAGGCGATATCTTGATTATGATTGGACACGACAACGACTTAAATCGCTTCGAGAAAAAACTTGTCCACTAACACAACCTTATACAAACCAAAAGCACATTCCGCGTGGAATGTGCTTTTCTTATAGATTACTTTATTTATAGAAGATTAGTCTTGTTTAGACTTTTCATCTTGTTGTTTTGGTTTAGTGTTGCCTTCTTTTTTATGGTGTGGTTTATGGTTTCTTGGTTTGCGTGTTTTCTGACCATTATTTGAAGGGCGTTTGTTTGTCGCATGTTTATGATTTTCTTTACTATTGCGTTGTTTTGATTCTTGGTTTTGATTTGGGTTTGGTTTTTTATTTGTACGTTTAGGTCTAGATGATTTAGGTTTCTTAGTAGGTGTGATTTGTTCACCATTTTCATTAACCTTCATAATCACTGGTAAAATCATTGGTTTACGTGCTGTTTTTTCAAACAAGTATGGTTGTAATGTCTCAATGATAGATGATTTGATTTGATGCCACTGAATGTCTTTGTTTTGGTTTAATTTAGAAATGACCTCAGTTTTGATTTTACGTTGTGCATCGTAAATCAAATGACCTGATTCACGCATATAAACGAAACCACGAGAAATGATGTCTGGACCTGAAAGCAATGTGTTTGTGTTGAAGTCGATACTTACAACGACAATGACTAAACCTTCTTCAGATAATAACTTACGGTCACGGATAACAACGTTACCGATATCACCGATACCGCTTCCGTCGACTAACACATCGCCAGAAGGGATACGTCCAGCTTTACGTGCTGAATCTCTTGTTAGTGCTAAGACATCACCATTATCGAAAATAAAGATGTTATCTTCATCTACACCGCATTCAACACCTGTTTGCGCATGTGCTTTCAACATACGGTATTCACCATGAATCGGCATGAAGTATTTCGGGCGGATTAAGCGTAACATTAATTGTTGATCACCTTGAGATCCGTGTCCTGACGTATGAATGTTTGAAATCTTGCTGTGAATGACATCAGCACCTGCACGATAAAGTGCATTGATTGTGCGGTTGATACTTTTCGTATTACCTGGGATAGGTGATGAACTGAAGACGACTGTATCTTCAGGAATAATTTTAATTTGTTTGTGTGTACCATTTGCAATACGTGATAACGCAGCCATTGGTTCACCTTGAGAACCTGTACATAAAATCAAGAGTTCATGTTTTGGAACAGAATTGATTTTGCTTGGTTCAATAAACGTTTCAGGTGGTGCTTTGATATAACCGAGTTCCATACCGATTTTAATGTTGTTTTCCATTGAACGGCCGAACACTAAAATCTTACGGTTATATTTAATCGCAGCTTCAACGGCTTGTTGAACACGGTAAATGTTTGATGCGAATGTCGCAAAGATAATTCTTCCAGTACATTTACGGAAAATCTTATCAACGTTTTGGCCGACTTCACGTTCGCTTAACGTAAAGTTAGGCACAAGTGAGTTCGTTGAATCAGATAAAAGGGCTAAGACGCCTTCTTCACCGAGTTTCGCCATTTTAGCGATATTTGCTGGTGTACCGACAGGTGTGAAATCAAATTTGAAGTCACCTGTGTGTACAATATTACCTTCAGGTGTTCCAACGATAACACCGTATGCTTCAGGAATACTGTGTGTTGTTAAATAGAATGAAACGTTGAAGTGTTTTGACTTGATGACGGTATCTTCTGTAATTTCATTCAATTCAGCTGTTCTTAATAAATGATGTTCTTCTAATTTGTTTCTGATTAACCCAAGTGCTAAAGGACCGCCATAAATCGGTACGTTAAGTTCTTTTAATAAGAAGGGCACACCGCCGATATGGTCTTCGTGTCCATGGGTAATAAATAGGCCGATAATTTTATCTTTGTTTTGAACAAGATATGAGTAATCTGGGATGACGTAATCGATACCTAATAGATTGTCGTCTGGGAATTTGATTCCCGCATCGATTAGGACGATTTCATCCTTATACTCCACTGCATACGTATTCTTACCGATCTCGCCGAGACCGCCGATTGCGTATACACCGACCTCATTATTTTTGAGTTGTTTCATTATTGGATATGCTCCACTTGATAGTCTGGAGATTTTTGTTCATATTCTAAATGTGCGCCCTCTAATTTAGTAATGAACTCGATATTGTAATTACGGTCTTTCAGATATTTTCTTACTTCTTCTTCTGAATTTCCTTCTACGTAAATCGTTTGTGTGTTCTCACGCACGATTACTTCTGCTCTGTCGTCTTGATAAAATACTTTGTAAATTGCCATAATATTTTGTTTCCTCCTAAAAATATGTTCAGTTGTTTTAATTTATTGTTCATACAAGCCTAGTTTATTCTTTGTCGTTTGTTTCATCATTGTGTTCTTTCTTAAAATAAATACAACATACCAGCTTAACTGCCCAGTATGTTTGCTAGGTTTGTTATAAATGACGTTCTAGTTAGTCATGCATGAAGTTGTCTTCATACATATACAGTTATTATTTATTTTACATGATGTAATTCAATAAATAAAGCGGTTTTACTTAGTAGCAAGGAAAGCAAGCAGAATGTCGATTTAAAAGAGGAACACAAAATAAGTGTGGTAAAATATATAAAAGAGAAAACAAGGCGGGTCTAATAATTCAGAGACTTAAAGTGGGTGAGGAAAATGAGTAAGGCTAAGAGAATCATTGAAGATGTAAAAAGAGAAAAAGAAAGAAGAGACAAACTGTTTCAAGGTATTTTGTTTGAGAAGCGTGGTAAAGAAATTGTGATGTTCTTTGAATATGAAGAAGTCGTCGATAATGTGTCTGACAATCATCACTTTATTCGACATAATCATGATCCAGAGTGGGTGGACAAAAGTATGTTACCTGAGCTTAAAGAGGGTTTAGAAGATTTGAATGTTACGTATCATTGTCGTAAAGATATCTTCATATAAGAAGGGAATAGCAGTATATAAAAAAAGAGGCCGCTTTGTGCGACCTCTCAATTTATGTTTATTCATCAAACAGACGGATAGCATCTTCGTGTGGTTGAAGCGGATTTTCTTTATCGATGTGGTCATAGAACATAATACCGTCTAAATGATCGATTTCATGTTGTACAACAATAGCAATATAGCCTTTAAGTCGTAAGTTGATATCATTACCATCAATGTCTTTTGCTTTGACTGTAATACGATGATGGCGATGCACAAGTCCTGGAATATCTTCATCTACACTTAAGCAACCTTCGCCTGTAGGCAGATAAGCTTCTTGTACACTGTAGCTGACGATTTTAGGATTAATCAACATTAATTCATAAGATTTGCCGTTACCATCATCTGGTAAGTGGACAGCAAGCATACGTTTAGAAATGTTAAGTTGCGGTGCAGCAATACCTACACCTGAACGTAAATTGTATTTACGAGCAATTTCATCATCTTGACTATTCACTAAGAATTCATGCATTTCTTTAATTTTATTACGATCTTCATCTGATAAAGGAAATTTCACTTCTTCGGCTTTTTTACGAAGTGTCGGATGTCCGTCTCTGATTATATCTTTCATAGTAATCATGTCATACACCGTCCTTATTATAAAATATAACAAAAAAGTTCCGGATAGAACAGAAAAGTATTTGCGAAATCGCTTAAAATTAATTAACATCATTATTGAAATCCCCAAGGAGGTAATTTGAAGCATGAAAATTAAAAGCACATTAGGTTTAGTGATTGCATCCTCTCTATTATTAGGTGCTTGTTCAACAGACAGCCATCAGATTAAAGAGTACAACAAGACACTGAAAGAAGCCGTACAAAAAGAAGACGAAGCCGTAAAAGTCGGTGAAAAACTAAATAAACTTACAAATGAGAAAAATGATTTAGCGAAGAAAATCAACGGTAAAGATACACAGAAAGTCGTAAAAACTTCTAAAGATATTGTAAGTAATGTAAATGAACGTAAAGAGGAATTTAAAAAAGAAGAAAAAGCATTCGATGCATCTGAGAAAAAGTTTGAAGAAGCTAAAAAGCGGACAAAGGATATTAGAAACGATAAAAGAAGATCAGGCATAGAAAAAACAAACAAAGCGTTTGAGAAAAACTACAAAGCGCATGATGAATATGCGAAAGCTTACAACAATAGTTTAGACAAAGAAAAAGATTTGTTTGAATACATTGTGAAAACAAATGGTGAAGCAGAACAATCACAAATTGATGAAAAAACAAAAGCAATTGATGATTCTTATAAAGATGTAAATGACAAAATTAAAAAATACAGTAAAACTCGTGACGAGCGCGGAAAACAAATGGAAGCGGCTCAACAAATCAAATAAACAACACTGATACAGTTTTAGTATTTAGACTAGTACAGGTCTTATAACTGTACTTAACACAAGTGATACAGAAGTTTTGTAATTCATTTAACAGTTATACAAAACTATGCTATACTAATTTATGGATGAAATGAATTTTCTATTATACGGGAAAGGTATGGTGAATTGAATGGCTCCGAAGTTACAAGCCCAATTCGACGCTGAGCAAGTATTGAAAGATACTGAAGCACAATTTAAGATGGTCCAAGTATTGGACGAAAATGGTAAAGTAGTGAATGAAGACTTAGTACCTGATTTAACTGATGAGCAATTAGTTGAATTAATGGAAAGAATGGTATGGACTCGTGTCCTAGACCAACGTTCTGTTTCTTTAAACAGACAAGGACGTTTAGGCTTCTACGCACCAACAGCTGGTCAAGAAGCTTCACAACTAGCTTCACAATATGCATTAGAGAAAGAAGACTGGATTCTTCCAGGTTACCGTGATGTTCCACAAATCATTTGGCACGGTTTACCACTTACAGAAGCATTCTTATTCTCAAGAGGACACTTTAAAGGAAACCAATTCCCTGAAGGTGTAAACGCATTCAGTCCTCAAATCATCATCGGTGCGCAGTACATTCAAACTGCCGGTGTTGCATTAGGTCTTAAAAAACGCGGTAAAAAAGCAGTAGCTATCACTTATACAGGTGACGGAGGTTCATCACAAGGTGACTTCTACGAAGGTATCAACTTTGCTTCGGCTTATAAAGTGCCGGCAATCTTTGTAATTCAAAACAACAACTATGCGATTTCGACACCAAGAAGCAAGCAAACAGCTGCAATCACATTAGCTCAAAAAGCAATCGCAGTAGGTATCCCTGGTATCCAAGTTGACGGTATGGACCCATTAGCTGTATATCAAGCAACTAAAGAAGCACGTGATCGTGCAGTTAACGGCGAAGGCCCAACATTAATTGAAACTATGACTTATCGTTATGGTCCACATACAATGGCAGGGGACGACCCAACACGTTACAGAACTTCAGACGAAGATTCTGATTGGGAGAAAAAAGACCCATTAGTTCGTTTCAGAGCATTCTTAGAAGCTAAAGGTTTATGGAATGAAGAAAAAGAAAACGAAGTAATCGAACGTGCTAAAGACGAAATCAAAACTGCAATTAAAGCAGCTGATAAAGTTGAAAAACAAACTGTTACTGACTTAATGGAAATCATGTACGAAGACATGCCTCAAAACTTAAGAGAACAGTATGAAATTTACAAAGAGAAGGAGTCGAAGTAAGCCATGGCACAAATGACAATGGTACAAGCGATTAACAACGCACTTAAAACTGAACTTCAAAACGACGAAAACGTTTTGCTTTTTGGTGAAGACGTTGGTCTTAACGGTGGCGTATTCCGTGTAACGGAAGGTCTGCAAAAAGAATTCGGTGAAGATCGTGTATTCGATACTCCGCTTGCTGAATCAGGTATCGGCGGTTTAGCACTTGGATTAACGGTAGAAGGTTACCGTCCAGTAATGGAAATCCAATTCTTAGGTTTCGTATTCGAAGTATTTGACGCTGTTGCAGGTCAAATTGCACGTACAAGATTCCGTTCAGGTAATACGAAAACTGCACCTGTTACAATCCGTGCGCCATTCGGCGGCGGTGTACACACACCAGAATTACACGCAGATAACTTAGAAGGTATCTTAGCGCAATCACCTGGATTAACAGTAGTTATCCCATCTAACCCATACGATGCAAAAGGTTTATTGATTTCTGCAATCAGAAGCAATGACCCAGTTGTATATTTAGAACACATGAAATTATACCGTTCATTCCGTGAAGAAGTTCCTGAAGAGGAATACACAATTGAACTTGGTAAAGCGAACGTTAAAAAAGAAGGCGATGATATTACAATTATCGCTTACGGTGCAATGGTTCAAGAATCATTAAAAGCAGCGGAAGAACTTGAAAAAGATGGTGTATCAGCGGAAGTTATCGACTTACGTACAGTACAACCGATCGATTTCGACACATTAGTAGCTTCAGTTGAAAAAACTGGCCGTGCAGTAGTAGTTCAAGAAGCACAACGTCAAGCTGGCGTAGGTGCACAAGTTGTAGCTGAACTATCTGAGCGTACAATCCTTTCATTAGAAGCTCCGATTGCACGTGTTGCAGCAGTAGATACTGTTTATCCGTTTACTGAAGCGGAAAATGTTTGGTTACCAAACAAAAACGATATCGTCGAATCTGCAAAAGCTACTTTAAACTTCTAATTGTTTAATAGAGCGTGAGTCGGCATATTTAATCGAAGTTATGGGTAAAGTTGAAGCAAGGCTTCAACTTGCCATAAGTCATACAACCAAATTTGCTCTTGCGATCTTATGTACTTTGCAAGGGCAAATGGTTTGTTATGAAGTAGTAAAAATAAATTGAAGATATATTTCGTTGAAACGAAATCAAGTTTTATGTCAAACTATAAACTAGAACATCAAATTGATTACATTTCAGTAGTTTAATCAAGGCTTATGTACAGACTTGAGTGAAGATGCTTTTGTTTTAATCAATTGTTTTGTGCTGGTTTATGTGACTTAAATTGACTTTTAGGAGGACAAGAACGTGGCATTTGAATTTAAATTACCCGATATTGGTGAAGGTATCCACGAAGGTGAAATTGTTAAGTGGTTTGTAAAAGCTGGAGACGAAATCCAAGAAGACGATATTCTATGTGAAGTACAAAACGACAAATCTGTTGTAGAAATCCCTTCTCCAGTTAACGGTACAATTGAAGAAGTTGTTGTAGAAGAAGGAACTGTAGCAGTAGTTGGCGACACAATTATCAAAATTGATTCTCCAGACGCTGAAGAAATGTCATTCAAAGGCGGACACAGTGATGATTCTGCTAAAGAAGAAGACAACGCAGGTCAAGAAGAAACTAAAGATCAAGCACAATCAGTTTCAGAACAAGATACTTCAAACGTAGCACCAGCTGCTGACGAAGAAGTAGACGAAAACAGAAGAGTTAAAGCAATGCCTTCTGTACGTAAATTTGCTCGTGAAAACGATGTGAATATCAAAGCAGTTCAAGGTTCTGGTAAAAACGGCCGTATCACTAAAGCTGACGTTGAAGCTTACTTAAGCGGAGATGCACCAAGTGCGGAAACTAGCGAAGCTCCAGCAACTGAAGCAGCAGCTTCACAAGAAACAGCTGCAGCACCAGTATCAGCTGAAGGTGAATACCCAGAAACTCGCGAAAAAATCCCTGCAATGCGTAAAGCGATTGCGAAAGCAATGGTTAACTCTAAACACACTGCGCCTCACGTAACATTAATGGACGAAGTGGAAGTTCAAGCATTATGGGATCACCGTAAGAAATTCAAAGAAATTGCTGCGGAACAAGGTACTAAATTAACATTCTTACCATATGTTGTTAAAGCATTAGTATCAGCACTTAAAAAATACCCAGCATTAAACACTGAATTTGATGATGCAAACGGTGAAGTAGTACACAAACACTACTGGAACATCGGTATCGCTGCAGATACAGACCGCGGTTTATTAGTACCGGTTGTTAAACATGCTGATCGTAAATCAATGTTCGAAATCTCTGATGAAATCAACGAACTTGCTGTTAAAGCACGTGACGGTAAATTGACTTCAGACGAAATGAAAGGTGCATCATGCACAATCAGTAACATCGGTTCAGCAGGCGGCCAATGGTTCACACCAGTAATCAACCACCCAGAAGTTGCTATCTTGGGTATCGGTCGTATTGCACAAAAACCTATTGTTAAGGATGGGGAAATTGTTGCAGCACCTGTATTAGCATTATCATTAAGCTTTGACCACAGACAAATTGACGGAGCTACTGGTCAAAACGCAATGAACCACATCAAACGTTTATTAAATAATCCAGAATTATTATTAATGGAGGGGTAAAACATGGTAGTTGGTGATTTTCCAATTGAAACAGATACTATTGTAATCGGAGCAGGTCCTGGCGGTTATGTTGCCGCAATCCGCGCAGCACAATTAGGTCAAAAAGTGACAATCGTTGAGAAAGGCGAATTAGGCGGTGTATGTCTTAACGTAGGATGTATCCCATCTAAAGCGTTATTACACGTATCACATGTATTCCAAGAGTCTAAAAACTCTGAAGATCTAGGTATCATCGCTAAAGACGTTGAACTTAAATTCGAAAAAGTTCAAGAGTTCAAAAAGTCTGTAGTTAACAAATTAACAGGCGGCGTTGAAGGTCTATTAAAAGGAAACAAAATTGAAATTGTCAAAGGTGAAGCTTACTTCCACGACAAAAACAGCTTACGTGTAATGGACGAAAAAAGTGCTCAAACTTACAACTTCAAACATGCGATTATCGCAACTGGTTCTAGACCAATTGAAATTCCTAATTTCAAATTCGGCGAACGCGTAATCGATTCAACTGGTGCGTTAAACTTACAAGAAGCACCTAAGAAATTAGTTGTTGTAGGTGGCGGTTACATCGGTTCTGAATTAGGTACAGCATTTGCGAACTTCGGTACTGAAGTTACTATCTTAGAAGGCGCTAAAGATATCTTAGGCGGTTTCGAAAAACAATTAACACAACCTGTTAAGAAAAAAATGAAAGAAAAAGGTATGGAAATTGTTACTGAAGCAATGGCTAAATCTGCTGAAGAAACAGAAAACGGCGTTAAAGTAACTTACGAAGCAAAAGGCGAAGAAAAAACAATCGACGCTGATTACGTATTAGTTACAGTAGGTCGTCGTCCAAACACTGATGAAATGGGTCTTGAAGAATTAGGTCTTAAATTCGCAGACCGCGGTTTATTAGAAGTAGACGAACAAAGCCGTACATCACTTGATAACATCTATGCTATCGGTGATATCGTTCCTGGTTTACCACTTGCTCACAAAGCAAGCTATGAAGGTAAAGTAGCAGCTGAAGCAATCTCTGGTGAAAAATCAGCAGTAGATTACATCGGTATGCCTGCAGTATGCTTCACTGAACCAGAAATCGCTACAGTAGGTCTTTCTGAAGCACAAGCGAAAGAAGAAGGTTTAGAATATAAAGCTTCTAAATTCCCTTATGCAGCAAACGGCCGTGCGTTATCATTAAACGACACTACTGGTTTCGTTAAATTGATTACACTTAAAGAAGATGACACATTAGTAGGTGCACAAATTGTTGGTGCAGGTGCTTCTGACATCATCTCTGAATTAGGTTTAGCAATTGAAGCTGGTATGAATGCTGAAGATATCGCATTAACAGTACATGCTCACCCAACATTAGGTGAAATGAGCATGGAAGCAGCTGAAAAAGCACTTGGATTACCAATCCACACTATGTAATAACACCCAACATTAGAATAAGCATATAAACTGAAACCGTCGGGCTTTTAAGCTCGGCGGTTTTTTCATCATACATGTTATAATATGGCTGAAATCAAATAGATAGGAGGAATATATATGGAATATCAATATCCTATTGATGTCGATTGGTCTCAAGAAGAAATGGTCGATGTGATTCATTTCTTCAATCGCGTTGAAGATTACTATGAGCGTGAAGTGGATAGAGAAGACTTTATGAATGCATATCGCAACTTTAAAAAGGTCGTTCCAGGCAAAGCAGATGAGAAGAATATCTTAGATGATTTTGAGAAAGGCAGCGGCTACAATAGCTATCGTGCGATCAAACGTATCAAAAATGAAACTGAAACGAAAAAATTTAGTGCAAATGATTAAAATTATATTGTAAATCAGGTACAGTTCTGTTATTTTTAGTAAGCGTTAAACTTAAAGTTTACTAATACTAAACAGAACTGTGCTTTTTTTATGTCATTTTTAAGCAAGAGAGCGAGGTCATTCATGAATATCGGACTGAAGTTACGCAATTTGCGTAAAATCAAACAACTGACACAAGAAGAACTGGCAGAGCGGACGGATTTATCAAAAGGTTATATTTCACAAATCGAAAGCGGACAATCATCACCTAGTATGGAAACCTTTCTACAATTATTAGAAGTACTCGGGACATCACCAGAGACTTTCTTTAAAGAAAAAGAAGCAGAGAAGGTGTTATATCCAAAAGATGAACACACAGTTTATGACGAATATGATGAAGGTTACATTTTGACTTGGCCAATTGCACGTTCGAATGAATTTGAGATGGAACCGTTATTCATTCAATTACATCCGCACACTGCTTATAAAAATTTTAAACCTTCTGATTCAGATACATTTATCTATTGTTTAGAAGGAGAACTGACACTAACACTCGGAGAACACGTTTATCATGCCAAACCAGGAGACGCTCTTTACTTTAAAGCGCATGACAAACACCAGTTATCTAATCAAACTGATACAGAAACAAAAGCCATGATGGTGGTTACTGCATCGTACTTATAGGAGGAAACAAGACATGTCGATATTATCGTTATTAGGAGTGAATAAACAATACGATGGCAAAACCATCTTAGACGAGATTTCTATTGATTTCGAAGAAGGAAAGTTTTATACGTTACTAGGTCCTTCAGGATGTGGTAAAACAACTATTTTAAAAATCATCGCAGGCTTTGAACAAGCAGATTCAGGTGATGTATTATATGGCAATCACAATATCAATGGCATCCCAGCCAATAAACGTCAAGTAAACACGGTCTTTCAAGATTATGCGTTATTTCCACATTTAAATGTATATGAAAATATTGCCTTTGGCTTGAAGTTAAAGAAACTTTCAAATCAAGAGATTAAAACGAAAGTTGCTGAAGCATTGAAACTTGTGAAATTAGAAGGTTATGAACAACGTACGATTGATGAAATGAGCGGCGGACAAAAACAACGTGTGGCTATTGCGCGTGCGATTGTCAATGAACCTAAAATTTTATTATTAGATGAGTCGTTATCTGCTTTAGATTTAAAATTACGTACAGAAATGCAGTATGAGTTACGTGCACTTCAAAAACGTTTAGGCATCACATTTATATTCGTCACACATGACCAAGAAGAAGCACTGGCGTTAAGTGATTACATCGCGGTCATTAAAGCAGGAAAAATCCAACAATTTGATACACCGATCAATATTTATGATGAGCCGGTCAATCGCTTTGTGGCAGACTTTATTGGTGAATCTAATATTATTGAAGGTACGATGGTACGAGATCGCTTAGTTAATATTTATGACAAAGAAATTGAATGTGTGGATATGGGCATCCCAGAAGGTACTAAAATCGAAGTTGTGATTCGACCTGAGGATATTTCGATTACAGATCAAACCCAAGGACTGTTTAAAGCAGAAGTAAAGTCTACTTTGTTTAGAGGTGTGCACTATGAAGTCACTTGTGAAGACCAAGAAGGATATGAATGGATGATTCAAACTACTAAGAAAGCACTAGTAGGAGATATTGTCGGTCTGTATTTTGAACCTGATGCGATTCATATCATGGTGCCAGGTGAAACAGAAGCGGAATTTGATAAACGTATTGAAAGTTATGAGGACTAAAAGATGACAAAATTAAATAAATACTTAATGGTGCCTTATATGATTTGGATGATAGGTTTTATCATTATTCCAGTAATTTTATTAGTGTACTTTTCATTCTTAGATAATCAAGGCCACTTCAGTTTGACGAACTACCAACAGATTTTAAGTATGCGTTATGTCAAAATGATGGGGATTTCTATTTTGTATGCGGCCATTATTACATTAGTAACTTTAATTATCAGTTATCCAGCCGCATATTTTATTCGCCAATCTGTACATCAAAACATGTGGATTTTAATATTAATTATTCCGACGTGGATTAATTTACTTCTCAAGACGTATGCATTTATCGGGATTTTGAGTCATGATGGTATTATCAATCAAATATTAAATGTGATGCATCTTCCTCGTATGGAATTATTATTTACAGCGTCTGCGTTTATTATCGTTGCGAGTTATATTTATATTCCATTTATGATTTTGCCGATTTTCAATAGCATGAAGACCATTCCTGAGAATTTAATTCAAGCGTCTACAGACCTCGGCGCAAACCGCTGGACGACATTTTTGAAAGTGATTTTGCCTTTGACGAAAGAAGGTGTGCTCTCTGGAATTCAAGTCACGTTTATTCCAGCGTTGTCACTATTCATGATTACACGTTTAATTGCGGGTAACAAAGTGATCAACATCGGTACATCTATTGAAGAACAATTCTTAGTGATTCAAAACTATGGCATGGGTTCAACTATTGCGATTGTTTTAATCTTATTTATGGCGTTCGTGTTAGTCATCACGAAATCAGGCAACGAAGGAGGACGCAGATCATGACATGGTATGGCAAAGTCTATCTTTGGTTATTAGTAATTGGTTTATATGTGCCGATTGTCTTTTTAATGGTGTATTCCTTTAATTCAGGCGGTAATATGATTCATTTTGAAGGCTTTACTTTAGAACATTACCAAAGTTTATTCCAAGATGAGCGTTTAATGGCTATTTTATTTAATACGATTGCGGTGGCGTTATTAGCTGCGGCAGTATCGACTGTAATTGGTACATTCGGTGCCATTGCGTTATATCATTTGCGTCAGAAACGTTTGAAATTGACATTTATGACGCTGAATAATGTATTATTAGTCTCTTCTGATGTAGTAATCGGGGCATCATTCCTGATTATGTTTACTGCTATTGGACATTTTACTGGCATGGGTCTTGGTTTTTGGACAGTCTTAATTTCACACATTGCGTTCTGTATTCCGATTGTAGTCATTATTGTGCTGCCGCAACTTTATGATATGAATCAAAATATGTTTGTGGCTGCGAGAGATTTAGGCGCAACAGAATGGCAGATTTTAAACCGTGTGATGATTCCAAACTTGATGCCTGCGATTATGGCTGGTTTCTTTATGGCACTGACATACTCTTTAGATGACTTTACAGTGAGTTTCTTTGTGACAGGTAATGGCTTTAGCGTGTTATCTGTAGAAATTTATGCGATGGCGCGTAAAGGTATCAGTATGGAAATCAATGCGATTTCAACATTAATTTTTGGTGTTATTATTGTGGGTATTATCGGATACTACATGATTCAGCGTTATACGAAACGCCGCTTGTCCTTGAAACGAGGTGTACTGCGATGAAACGATTTTTACAACTCATTATCGGTGCACTAGTGATAGGTGTGATTTGTTTAGGTATCAGTAAATGGTATGGCAGTGAAGCACATCAAGCTTCAGGTAAGAAACTTTATGTATATAACTGGGGTGAATACATTGACCCAGAGTTAATCGATAAGTTTGAGAAAGAAACTGGCATACAAGTGATTTATGAAACATTTGATTCAAATGAAGCGATGGAAGCGAAAATCCGCAATGGCGGTACGCATTATGATGTAGCATTCCCAAGTGAATATACCGTTCAAAAGATGAAAAAGGATGATTTGTTAGTTCCATTAGATCATAGTAAACTGCCGAACATGAAATATTTGGATAAAAATTACATGAATATGGATTATGATAAACATAATCGTTATTCTATACCTTACTTCTTCGGCACAGTGGGTATACTTTATAATAAAGACGCCTATCCTCATGATGATTTTTCAAGTTGGAGAAGTTTATATAATCCGAAGTTTAAAAATGATATCATATTAGTGGATGGTGCGAGGGAAGTGATGGGCTTAAGTTTGAATAAACTCGGCTACAGCTTAAATGAAACGAATCCGAAACGTTTAGATGAAGCAGAAGCGGATTTAGCGCATTTAGCCCCTCAAGTCAAAGGGATTGTCGGTGATGAAGTAACGATGATGTTAGAGCAACATGAAGCGAATATCGCGGTCGTATGGAGCGGTACTGCAGCACCGATTGTCCAAGAGAATCCTGAATTTGACTATGTCGTCCCAAAAGAAGGCTCTAACTTGTGGTTCGATACGATGGTAATCCCAAAGACAGCACAAAATCAAGAAGGTGCTTATCAGTTTATTAATTTCTTGTTAGACCCTAAAAATAGTAAACAAAATACTGAGTGGGTCGGGTATGCGACGCCGAATGAAGCGGCTAAAAAGCAATTACCGAAAGAAATTAGAAATGATCAAAGGTTTTATCCTTCAAAAGAAACACAAAGCAGGCTTGAAGTCTATAAAGATTTGGGTAAAGATGTTTTAAATGATTATAATGAGCATTTTTTGAATTTCAAAATGTCATTACAATAATAATTTGATTAGTAAGTAGAGTAGGGAGTGTTAATGATGTCTGAAGAACCACAATATACACAAATAAAACGTCCAGTCAGCAGAGTGGCAGAAAAAGTCTTAGGCTGGCTGAACTGGATTGGATTATTGTTATTAACAGTAATTACTATGTTTATTGCGCTTGTGTCATTCAGCAACAATACATCAATTCAAAATCTTGAACAGTCAATCAACAATAATGATTTAGCACAACAAGTGCTCGCAAATAACAGTTTAAATACAACACAATTTGTGATTTGGCTTCAAAATGGTATTTGGGCTGTCATTGTTTATTTAATTGTCTGTTTATTAATTTCATTCTTAGCACTCATTTCCATGAATATCCGAGTGTTATCTGGAATTCTCTTCTTAGTTGCATCTATCATTACATTGCCTTTAGTGTTACTACTCGCAACAATCGTCATACCGGTGCTCTTCTTTATCGTCGCAATTATGATGTTTGCGCGTAAAGATAGAATAGAAACAGTTCCACGTTATGGCGGTGGTTATGTACCATATGAAGGCGGTTATGATGATTATGATAGATATGACCGTGAACCTGTCAAACGTCCATATGGTTATCCAGAAGACGAGAGAGAACCACGTTATGAACCTTCATATGAAAAACGTGATGAATATGATGACGAAGAAGATGATGTGAAACAATATGTACCGAAAAAAGACAGAGTACAAGAGACACATCAAACGGAAGATTCAGAAGAACCTGTACAGTCTGAAGAACCTATCACAAGACGTGAAGATGAAAGTGAACCTGAATTCTTATCACGTCAGGCTAAATATAAACAAAAATCAGAAGAGGAAGTCAGAGAACAACAAGAACAAGAAGCCTACGAACGTGAACAAGCGCGTATGCAAGAACCTTCTGATGAGCCTGAAGAAGTGAAATATCGTGATATTGAACCACGTAAAGGTGAAACAGCTGAAGAGAAAGCAGCACGTAAACGTGAGAAAAAAGAAAGAAAACGTCGTGCAAAAGAAGCG
Organism: Staphylococcus simulans; assembly: GCF_003043455.1. Lineage (GTDB taxonomy): Bacteria > Bacillota > Bacilli > Staphylococcales > Staphylococcaceae > Staphylococcus > Staphylococcus simulans_A. Next base: position 67,077 of record NZ_PZGG01000001.1, read on the forward strand.
CGCAAGAATCGTCCAAGTGCAGTGAACCAGCGACGCATGAACTTTGAAGAACGTCGATCATTCAATCAAGGAAAAACACCGACAACGCAAGAAACTAAAGAAGATGATGTGAAGTCAACTGAAGATACACAAGCGCAAGATTCAGATAAAAAATCATAACTTTAATAAACCGAAAGCAACGACAATCATTGCTTTCGGTTTTTATTTTTGTAAAAAAACAAAAAAATTTCTATTACATAGTTGAAATAAATGAAAAATAAATAGTTTTGTGCATAAAACGAGTACTTTAAGGGTAGTTACGATTATAAGACCCGTTAAGCGGCCTTAAAAAAGCGGATGAAGTCAGCGAAGAAAAAAATGCGGCTCTTCAATTTCGCTTAATCAGGAGGGTATTTACAATGAATAGAAAAGTAGAAAGAATCATTGGATGGATCGGTGTAGGTCTGACAGTGCTCTACATGTTGCTGTTCTTAATCGGTACATTCATGAAGGATGGCATGTTGTCTGACATTCTGTTGAAACAAGGGGATTCCAGTATGTCACCTGAATTCTTGCATCAAACAATGGTCTTCACAACTATCGGTTTATTAGTTGTCGCAATTATCGCAGCAGTTGGTCTTGTATTAAGTAAGAAAAACCGCATTGCTGCAGGTATTATCTTAATTGTTGCGGCATTAGTTGGTTTATACTTCTCAAACTTTATCGCATCTATCTTGTTCTTTATTGTAGCGATTATGTTATTTGTCAGAAGAAGCCAAGCTAAACGTGAAGCAAACAAAGAGTATGACAGAAAACATGGCTATTTCGAAGACATTACGCGTGATAATGAAAACATGAACAAGAATGAAAAAGTCAAACCTGAAGGTAAACAGGTTCAAGACAAAGCGGAACATGACAAATTTGATACAGAAGCAAATCATGAAGCGCATTATGAAGAAAACTCAGATGAAAGCGAATTGGCAAGACAACGTAGAAGGGACGATCATGAACGCCCACGCAGACATGATTTAGACGATTTTAAATAATACTATTAAAAAGCAGCTGCAATCCGTAAAGGGGAAACTTACTGGATGGCAGCTGCTTTATTTTTATTATGTTTCTTTTGTTTATAGTTCTTGGAAAGTTTGGATGATTAAATGGATGTTTAATCCGCTTAGGATTACGATTAACGACCATGAAATAATGTTAATCCATAATTTGTTTTTAAATGGTCCCATCAAGTCTTTGTTGTTTGTCGCAAGTTGAAGCGGAATCAAAGTAAACGGCAATGCTATACTTAAGAATACTTGTGAAAAGACTAAGAGTTGTTCCATCATGCTTTCATTCCCATGGAAGATAATTAAACACACAATCACTGGAATAATAGCGATAGAACGTGTGATTAATCGGTTGACCCAGTTAGGTAATCTCAAGTTGATAAAACCTTCCATCACGATTTGACCGGCTAGGGTACCTGTAATCGTGGAGTTTTGACCTGATGCAAGTAATGCGACTGCGAATAATGTACTCATGAGTCCACCAAGGGAAGCGCCGAGCAACGGTTGTTGTTCTAAAGCTTGGTATAAATCATAGAAGCCGCCAAGATTATCTGCGTTGCCAGTACCAAAGAATAACCCGGCACCAAGCACTAGTAATAAACAGTTAATCACAAATGCGATGGTCAATTGAATGTTGGAATCAATTGTCGCATATTTAATAGCTTGTGCTTTAGATGCTTCATCTTTACGATTATATGTTCTTGATTGAACGATGGATGAGTGTAAATAAAGGTTATGCGGCATGATTGTTGCGCCAACAATACCTAGAGCAATATATAAGGCACCTTGTTGTGTAACGATGTGACTGCTAGGTATAAAACCATTTAATACACTGACAACATCTGGTGAAGCAATATAAACTTCAAAAATGAAGATTGCGAGTACAGTAAAGATTAACGTACCGACGATGGCTTCAATTTTTCTGAAACCGAATTTCATAATGAATAATAAGATAAAGACATCAAGTACAGTGATGATTGCACCGACAAGCAATGGAATTCCGAATAATAGATCAAGCGCAATGGCACTGCCGATAACTTCTGCGATATCAGTGGCAATAATTGCAAGTTCAGCTATGATCCAGAATATAAATGCTAAAGGTTTGTTTAAAAAGCGTTTTGTGACTTGTGCTAAGTCATGACCTGATGCAATACCGAGTCTGACTGTCATACTTTGAAGCAACATGGCAGACAAACTTGAAATTAATATAACGAAAAGCAGAATATAACCGTATTTGGCTCCGCCTTGCATGGAGGTAATCCAGTTACCAGGATCCATATAACCTACCGCAACCAGTAAACCCGGTCCTAAGAAAGAAAGGAATTTCTGCTTGATACTGCTGTTTGAATTGAAACTGACAGTATTGTTGATCTCGTCTAAGCTGTCATTATTATAATTGACCTGTCTTTTAGTCAAGAAGGTCACCCCCACTTCTCTATGTTCTAACAATGGTTTAATAATAAAGTAAAAATAAAATTAGGTCAACCTAATAAAACTGTTTTTTACGTTTATAATTGCAAACAACGAGAAATGGATAAAAAAGAAAAGCTGATTTAAACAAAGTAGTAAAAGGCTAACTTTGTCTAAATCAGCACGATAATTCTGAATGAATAGTTAAATGCTCGGTATTATGCTATTATGGATAGAACTTTAACAATTGCTCAAACGTATCTTCTAGATAGTTGAGGAATGCTTGATCTGACTTTAATTCAGGAGCATCTGGTGTAAGGGTGCGTGCAATAAAGAATTCACCTTTTTTAAGTTGTTTTGCACGTGATAATGCTTGTTCTAAATCTTCAGTAGACAAGTCTTGGATTAATGGTTTATCCATTTTGACATGGTCAACACAAATACGGTAGTCTGCAGGCAAATTTTCAATATCTTTGAAGTGATTTTCAAAGACTTCAATGTAATGTGCTTTATTTTTTGCTTCATGCATAACTCCGAACATCACGAAAACTTGTGTTTCGTATAAACCGATTTGGAAATGCGGCAACATTTTATAACCGCGTTTATTGGTAGAGAAAGCGACCCAAGTATCTTTCGGCGGATTCACTGTACGACGTGCATGTTTTGCGATATGCATAAAGAATTCATCTGCCGTATGGGTGGATAAGAAATCAGCAAAGTGTTCACCCAACTGATGTAATTTTGGTCTGATGTGTTGTTCGATTTCAGACATACGTGCTTCTAATCCAGGTACTTCAAAGACTTTAAAGTCGTTAGAAGAAAAAGTATAGTTAGACATGACAAAGCCTCCTGTTGGTTATGATTGAAGATATTGTAGCATAATTTTAGCTTGATTTAGAGTAAATGAAATTCTGAAATGATTTAGTTATAATATGATTGAAGGGGTGTTCGTAAATGGCAGTATATGATTTTGCAAAAGGACTTGTAATAGAAGCGGGTAATAATATCCGTAAAATGATGCAGCAAGATATCAATATTGAAACGAAATCTAATCCCAATGATTTGGTGACAAATGTTGATAAAGCAACGGAAGATTTTATTTACAATAATATTATGGAGAATTATCCAGATCATCAATTTATTGGTGAAGAAGGACATGGCAGACCGATGTCTGAAGTTGAACAAAAAGGGATTGTTTGGGTTATAGATCCGATTGATGGCACATTGAATTTTGTGCATCAAAAAGAAAATTTTGCGATTTCTATCGGTATTTATAATGATGGTGAGCCTTATGCAGGATTTGTTTATGATGTCATGAATGATTTGCTCTATCATGCAAAAGCAGGAGAGGGTGCGTTTGTAAACGAACATCCAATGAAATCGCTTGAGAATTCAGATTTAAATAAAAGTTTGATTGGAATTAATCCAAATTGGTTAACAAAGCCTGTGATTGGTGTTATATTCAGAAAGGTAGTAGATGAAGCGAGAAGTTGTCGCGCATATGGTTCTGCAGCCTTAGAAATGATTCATGTTGCGCAAGGAAAATTAGGTGCGTATCTAACACCGAGATTGCAACCTTGGGATTATGCCGGTGCGTTAATTATTTTAAATGAAGTAGGCGGTAAAGGTACGGATTTATTAGGTAATCCGCTTTCACTTAATCAACCGCATTCAGTATTAGTCGGTAATTCATCAATTCATGAAGAAATTTTAACGAAACACATATTGCCAGAAAAAGAAACTTTTGAAACTTTACACAAAAGATATCGATAAAAATAAAAGGTCGGGACCATCGAAGCTGTTTAAACAAGTAATTGTTCAAAAGCATCTAGGTACCCAACCTTTTTCTTTTGACTGAAATATATGTGTATTCTTTCTCCTGCAGGGTACTGCAAGGAGTGGAACCCTTTGTGTTAAAAATTCATGTAATGATTGGTCAGAACCAATCGTTTTCGCGATATTTTTTCTTAGTTGTAAAGCCGGCACCAAAAATCGCAATTAGGATAATGGCTGTAATCGCCATAAACCAATAATTTTGAGCACCTAAGCTAAAACTGAACAGCACTAAGAAAATGACTGCTAGAACAGAATAAAGCCAAAAAATAGCTTTTGATTTTTTTTTCTGCATTCAAACCCCACCTTATTATTCTTTGCTCAATAATATGATATAATAAAAAAGTTGCAAATTGAAGTGGGAATTTACTCAAGAAAGGAAATTTAGTATGACAAATTTAAGAGAAGACGTACGTAACATTGCTATTATTGCTCACGTTGACCATGGTAAAACAACATTAGTTGACGAATTATTAAAACAATCTGGTATTTTCCGTGAGAATGAGCATGTTGATGAACGTGCAATGGATTCTAATGATATTGAAAGAGAACGTGGTATTACAATCTTAGCGAAAAATACCGCAGTTAATTATAAAGGCACTAGAATTAATATTTTAGACACACCAGGACACGCTGACTTCGGCGGTGAAGTGGAACGTATCATGAAAATGGTAGACGGTGTTGTATTAGTTGTTGATGCCTACGAAGGTACAATGCCTCAAACACGTTTCGTGTTGAAAAAAGCGTTAGAACAAAACTTGAAACCTGTAGTGGTTGTAAATAAAATCGATAAACCTGCAGCACGTCCTGAAGCGGTTGTAGATGAAGTCTTAGACTTATTTATCGAATTAGATGCAAATGATGACCAATTAGAATTCCCAGTTGTATATGCATCAGCTGTTAATGGTACAGCAAGTTTAGACCCAGATAAACAAGATGAAAACATGCAATCATTGTATGAAACAATCTTAGACTATGTACCAGCACCAGTAGATAACCGCGATGAACCTTTACAATTCCAAATCGCGTTACTTGATTACAATGACTATGTAGGCCGTATCGGTATCGGTCGTGTATTCCGCGGTACAATCAAAGTCGGGGATCAAGTATCATTATTAAAACTAGACGGCAGTGTTAAAAACTTCCGTGTCAGCAAATTATTCGGTTTCTTCGGTTTAAAACGTGAAGAAATTGAAGAAGCACATGCTGGGGATTTAATTGCAGTATCAGGTATGGAAGACATCAACGTAGGGGAAACAGTGACACCACACGATCACCAAGAAGCGTTACCTGTCTTACGTATTGATGAACCAACACTAGAAATGACTTTCCGTGTAAACAACTCACCATTCGCAGGTCGTGAAGGTACGTATGTGACTGCACGTCAAATTCAAGACCGTTTAGATCAACAACTTGAAACAGACGTATCATTAAAAGTTACACCAACTGACCAACCAGATGCTTGGGTGATCGCAGGTCGTGGTGAATTACACTTATCTATCTTAATTGAGAATATGCGCCGTGAAGGCTTTGAATTACAAGTATCTAAACCACAAGTAATTCTTAAAGAAATCGATGGCGTGTTATGCGAACCATTCGAACGTGTTCAATGTGAAGTACCTCAAGAAAACGCAGGTTCAGTTATCGAATCACTTGGACAACGTAAAGGTGAAATGTTAGACATGGTGACTACAGATAACGGTTTAACACGTTTAGTATTCATGGTTCCTGCACGTGGTATGATCGGTTACACAACTGAATTCATGTCAATGACAAGTGGTTATGGTATCATCAACCACACATTCGAAGAATTCCGTCCACGTATTAAAGGTCGTATCGGCGGACGTCGTAATGGTGTATTAGTTTCTATGGACCAAGGTAAAGCAAGCCAATACGCAATTATTGGTTTAGAAGACCGTGGTACAAACTTCATGGAACCAGGTACAGAAGTTTACGAAGGTATGATTGTTGGTGAAAATAACCGTGATAATGACTTAACAGTTAACATCACTAAAACTAAAAACCAAACCAACGTACGTTCAGCTACGAAAGACCAAACTGAAACAATGAAACGTCCACGTATCTTAACACTTGAAGAAGCGTTAGAATTTATCGATGACGATGAATTGTTAGAGGTTACACCTGAAAGTATCCGTATGAGAAAGAAAATTTTAAATAAATCTCAACGTGAAAAAGAAGCAAAACGTATCAAACAATTAATGGCTGAAGATGAGTAATTGTAAGCCTTGAGATAATGAAGAAGTCTGAATCGTAAAGATTCGGGCTTCTTTTTTATGGAGTAAGGACGAAAAAAAGACCATGAATCAATCATCATGGTCTTCTGTTAATATATTGAATTTTTCTTGTACTTTATAAAAGTTATTACGTTGTTTAGGAACATCTAAACGACTTCTGCAATCTTCACACATAAATGTGCGCATAGGATGATTGCGTAGCTGTTTGGCTTCCAATGTATTTTCATCCATGAGTACTTCCGTATCACAAATGATACACTGTACTTTTATCAAATTATACCACCTCGATATACGTCACATGTTTGAATTCATGTGAATACCCTTCTTCAGGTATGTACACGAAGCTGTCTACACCATTGTCATCATATAAACGTTTACCTTCATCTGCGAATTTAAAGAACAGATAAGGCAATAAGCTTAACGGCACCTCGATTGAATCTTCATCGTTTGAAAGACGAATTGCTGTGGCATCGTCATTTGGTTCAGCATTCTTGAAGAAAGGTGTCATGTTAATCACAAATGTGTCTTCAATCATGGCACGTTTTTTATATTTGATTTCAGAGTTCAGGGTTGGAGGATTAGTTTGTCCTTCCAAAATCGCGCGATTCCATTCACGGTTATTTTGGAATTCGACAGGTTTTGTTCCTTCAAAGACGCCTGCTTCTAAATCTTCGATTTTTACTTTACGATCGTCAAAAATCCAAGTCGTACTATCTAAAGTAATTGGAAATTTAACTTTACCCTTAATTTGTATCATGTTATGCGCTCCCCTTTATAATATCTGAGTCTATGATAACATAGAATAGAGTTACTGATTCGAAATTTACTTGCAATTTAGTTTTGAGTAGGCTAAAATTTTTAATATGACAAACAAATGATAGGGGGAGTATGTCATGACGAAATCGAACACAATCAATAACGCGGCATATGACCAATTAAATAAAGATGCAGATCGCATTCTGCAATTAATTAAAGTACAAATGGACAATTTAACATTGCCGCAATGTCCTTTGTATGAAGAAGTATTAGATACACAAATGTTTGGTTTACAAAAAGAAGTAGACTTTGCAGCAAACTTAGGCTTGATCGATATCGAACAAGGTAAAGAAATCATGTTGCGTCTTGAAAAAGAATTGTCTAAACTTCATGAAGCATTCACAAACGTTTAATTTCACAGCATCAGATTAAACCGCACAAAGTGGCTGCAGTTCTGTCAGAAGTTGATAGAATGTGCAGTCATTTTTTTATTTCTTTCAAGTATACAGAAATGCTTGCAACACGACTTCAAAATGTGGTTTTATAAAGATATCGTCAAAGTAAAAACAGAATTTAAGACGTTTAAGTCTTATACAAACTCTAAATTTATTTGAAGCTATTTCAAATATGAGAATTGGATGATTTATAAATGAATAACATAAAATCTTTCTTTCGGTATGTAGGAAAGTATGCAAAATATATCGATTATCCGTTAGTCATTACATATATAATGCTGTGTTTTATCGGTTTGATTATGGTATACAGTGCCAGTATGGTTCCAGCAACTAAGGGAACGTTAACAGGGGGTACACCTGTGTCTGGTACGTACTTCTATACGAGACAATTAATGTATGTTGTAATGAGTTTTGTTATTGTCTTCTTTATGGCATTCTTTATGAATGTTAAATTTTTACAGCAAACACGAGTGCAACAAATTATGATGGCAGGTATTTTCCTGTTACTCTTCTTTACATTATTGATTGGTAAGAATATCAACGGTTCGAAAAGTTGGATCAACTTAGGCTTTATGAACTTACAAGCTTCTGAGTTGTTGAAAATCGCTATTATACTTTATTTGCCGTTTATGATTAATAAAAAGCGTGAACGTGTACTCGCGAATCCCAAATTAATTTTGAACCCGCTCTTATTTATTATCGTATGTATCGGCATGGTCTTTTTACAACGTGATGTTGGACAAACGATGTTAATTATCATTATTTTTATGTCCATTATGCTTTATGCAGGTATTTGGATTAAACCATTACTCAAATGGGGCGGTCTCGCAATTATTGGCGGAAGTATTGCATTAGTTATCGCTGCCGCATTTGGATTATTACCAGCTTACTTAGTTGCACGTTTTAGAATTATGACTGATCCATTCCACTTTGAATCTGGTACAGGTTACCATATTTCGAACTCCTTAATGGCGATTGGGAATGGCGGCTTATTTGGTAAAGGTATCGGCAATAGTGTATTAAAACTTGGTTATCTGCCAGAACCGCATACTGACTTTATTTTTGCGGTGATATGTGAAGAGCTTGGTTTAATCGGCGGCCTATTTGTCATTGGCTTATTGTTCTTTATTGTTTATAGAGCATTCCAATTGGCTTCTGAAACAAGTTCTTATTTCTATAAGCTTGTCTGTGTTGGTATCGCAAGTTATATCGGCAGTCAAACTTTCGTCAACTTAGGTGGTATTTCAGCGTTAATTCCGTTAACAGGGGTGCCATTACCATTTATTAGTTTCGGTGGTTCATCCATGATTAGTTTAAGTATTGCCTTAGGTTTACTCTTAATTACTGCGAAACAAATCAAAATGGATAAACAAAAAGCAAAACAAAAACATATTGATATTCCTAGAAGATATTAAAGGAGAAGGCTGAGAGAAAACTCTCAGTCTTTTTTAGTTCTAAATGAAGCCTTTCTTGAAATACAAACATTTTTGTATAGAGTGGTAAGAAATGTTAAGAATAATGATTAAGCTAAAATGATTGCTTTTAGAAATAGGTATAAATAAAGTTTATGATGTGTTATAAGAAAATATGATATAATACGGATATGCTTATATAAGTCCTATCTATACTGACACAGTCTAACATGCTTTAGAAATATGTTTGTAAGTTACCTAAACTGTATAGATCGGCATGAAGTTTACATATCAGAACAGATACATCTACTAACATTAATGTTCGTGTTTTGGTATACTATTATCTACAACAAAGGTTTAGAAAATTCTAATAATTGATTTTTTGGGGGTTGATCACTTGAAGAAGATTAATAAGTTAATGGTAGCAAACCGCGGTGAAATCGCAATTCGTATTTTCCGTGCAGCCACTGAATTAGATATTACAACAGTCGCAATTTATTCAAATGAAGACAAGGGTTCATTACATAGAAACAAAGCAGATGAATCTTATTTAGTCGGAGAGGATTTAGGTCCAGCTGACAGTTATTTAAATATTGAACGTATTATTGAAGTTGCGAAAAATGCGAATGTTGATGCGATTCATCCAGGTTACGGATTCTTAAGTGAAAATGAAACCTTCGCGAAACGCTGTGAAGAAGAAGGGATTATCTTTATCGGTCCTAAGCTTAAACATTTAGATATGTTCGGTGATAAAGTGAAAGCCCGTGCCACAGCAATTGAAGCTGGTTTGCCAGTTATTCCAGGTACAGACGGACCGATTGAGGATTATCATAAAGCGGCAGATTTTGCGAAAGAAGCAGGTTATCCGTTAATGATTAAAGCCACAAGCGGTGGCGGTGGTAAAGGTATGCGTATTGTGAATGAGGAATCTGAACTTGAAGAAGCCTTTACACGTGCGAAATCTGAAGCGCAAAAATCATTCGGTAACAGTGAAGTTTATATTGAAAAATACATTAATGAACCGAAACATATTGAAGTACAAATCATGGGGGATGAACACGGTAATATCGTTCATCTTTATGAAAGAGATTGTTCTGTACAACGTCGTCACCAAAAAGTGGTTGAAGTTGCACCATCAGTAGGTATGGATGAAGGTTTACGTCAACGTATTTGTGACGCAGCATTACAATTAATGAATAATGTAGGTTATGTCAACGCGGGTACAGTTGAATTCTTAGTTTCTGGCGATGAGTTCTTCTTTATTGAAGTCAACCCACGTGTCCAAGTAGAACATACAATCACTGAAATGATTACAGGAATTGATATTGTGAAAACACAAATTCTTGTGGCAGATGGAGAAGCATTATTTGATGATGAAATCGGTATTCCGCATCAAGATGATATCCATACGTTAGGCTATGCGATTCAATGTCGTATTACAACAGAAGATCCGACAAACGACTTTATGCCAGATACTGGTCACATTATCGCTTATCGCTCTAGCGGTGGCTTTGGTGTACGTTTAGATGCTGGAGACGGCTTCCAAGGTGCAGAAATTTCACCATATTATGATTCATTATTAGTGAAATTGTCTACGCATGCGTTAACGTTTAAACAAACAATTGAAAAAATGGACCGTTCATTACGTGAAATGCGTATTCGTGGTGTAAAAACGAATATCCCATTCTTAATTAACGTAATTCGTAATAAACAGTTCCAAGAAGGCGACTATACAACTAAATTCATCGAAGAAACACCAGAATTATTCGAAATTAATCCAACACAAGACCGTGGTACAAAAACATTAGAATATATCGGTAATGTGACAATCAACGGTTTCCCAAGTGTTGAAAAACGTCAAAAGCCTGATTTTGAACGTCCTCATGTAGAACGTGTACCAAGATCAGAAATCAAACAATTAAGAGGTACAAAACAGCTCTTAGATGAACAAGGGCCTAAAGCTGTAGCGGACTGGTTATTAAAACAAGAAGATGTGTTGATTACAGATACAACATTCCGTGACGCGCATCAATCTTTACTTGCGACACGTGTGCGTACGAAAGATATGTTAGCTATCGCATCACAAACAGCAGAAATCTTACAAGATGCGTTCTCCCTTGAAATGTGGGGCGGTGCGACATTTGATGTTGCTTATAACTTCTTGAAAGAAAATCCATGGGAACGTTTAGAACAAATGCGTAAAGCGATTCCTAATATTTTATTCCAAATGTTATTACGTGCGTCAAACGCAGTAGGTTATAAAAACTACCCAGATAATGTGATTAAGAAATTCGTAAAAGAAAGTGCTGAAGCGGGTGTTGATGTCTTCCGTATCTTCGACTCATTGAACTGGTTAGACCAAATGAAAGTGGCAAATGAAGCGGTTCAAGAAGCGGGTAAAATCTCTGAAGGTACAATTTGTTATACAGGGGATATTTTAGATCCGCAACGTTCTAATATTTATACATTAGATTATTATGTGAATCTTGCGAAAGAATTGGAAAAAGAAGGTTTCCATATTCTTGCGATTAAAGACATGGCTGGTTTGTTAAAACCTAAAGCTGCGTATGAATTAATCGGCGAATTAAAAGCAGCAGTTGATTTACCAATCCACTTGCATACACATGATACAAGCGGTAATGGTATCTTAACGTATAAACAAGCGGCAGATGCAGGCGTGGACGTTATTGATACAGCGGTATCATCAATGAGTGGTTTAACAAGTCAACCAAGTGCGAACTCATTGTATTATGCCTTAAATGGCTTTGGTCGTGATGCCCGTACAGATATCAATGGGCTTGAACGTTTAGGTCAATATTGGGATACAGTGCGTCATTACTACAGTGACTTCGAAAGTGATTTCAAATCACCGAATACAGAAATTTATCAATATGAAATGCCTGGTGGCCAATACTCTAACTTGAACCAACAAGCGAAAAGTTTAGGCTTAGGCAATAGATTCCATGAAGTTAAAGATATGTATCGTCGTGTAAACTTCTTATTTGGAGACATTGTTAAAGTAACACCGTCTTCAAAAGTAGTCGGCGATATGGCGTTATACATGGTACAAAATGATTTAACAGAAGAAGATGTCTTGAAAGATGGTTATAAACTCGACTTCCCTGAATCAGTCGTATCATTCTTTAAAGGTGAAATCGGTCAACCAACAGACGGTTTCAATAAAGAACTTCAAAAAGTGGTATTGAAAGGTCAAACACCTTTAACTGAACGTCCAGGTGAATACCTTGAAGATATAGACTTTGAAGCATTACGTGAAGAACTTCAAGCGAAACAAGAAAAACCTGTCACTGAACAAGATTTAATCAGTTATGCGATTTATCCTAAAGTGTACGAACAGTATATTGCGACAAAAGAACAATTTGGCAATGTATCACTATTAGATACACCGACATTCTTCTTTGGTATGCGTACAGGTGAAACAGTAGAAGTTGAAATTGATAAAGGTAAAACATTGATTATCACATTAGAAGCGATTACTGAACCAGATGATAAAGGTGTCAGAACAATCTTCTTCATCATGAATGGACAAACACGTCAAATTAAAATTCAAGATGAAAATGTGAAAACAAATGCGACAGTTAAACCAAAAGCAGATAAATCAAATCCTAACCATATCGGTGCGCAAATGCCTGGTACAGTATCAGAAGTTAAAGTTGCGGTAGGTGATCATGTAGAAAGCGGACAAGCACTCTTGATTACAGAAGCAATGAAAATGGAGACAACTGTACAAGCACCATTCAATGGTACAGTGAAACAGGTCACTGTCACAAATGGTGAAGGTATTCAAACAGGCGATTTATTAGTGGAATTAGAAAAAGATGAATAATTAATAACAATACCGGAAGCTGAAAATAGATTCAGTTTCCGGTATTTCTATTCTTGAGAAGCCTATTCATATTAAAAATGGTTGAGAAGCTTGAATGAAGAAATAAAAAAAGACAAAAAATAACCGCTGAACAGTGATTTCTGTTCAACGGTTATTTGTATTAATAAGCGTTATTTTTAACTTTTTCAACACGTTTTGTACGAAGCATTAATAAGATGAAGTAGGCGATTAAACCGAATTCAAATGTGATAATTAATGCGTGTAATAAAGCGATGAATAAGTTCACGCTTGTGAAGATTGATAAAGCACCTGTGATAATTTGCAGTACGATTAATAGTAGTGCTGCTGTATAACCGTAACGAATTGTACGGTTTTCGTGATAATGTCTGATAGCATAGTTAAATGCAAGGAAGACACTGATTGTAGCGATAAGTGCTAATAATCTATGCATGAATTGTACCCAGTCTTGTTCTGTATGTGGAATCAAGTCTGCAAATGGTAATGGCCATGAACCGTATGATAATGATGAATCTGTATGACGTACTAGAGCACCTGTGTAAATGCCGACATATAAACAAATCGCCATCGTCCAAGTATAGATTCTAAGTTTTGGATCGATGTGTACTTTGTTCGCTTCGTATTTTTTATCTACATCGAAGATAATTAATGTCAATACGAAAACAGATGAGAAGCTGATTAATGAAATACCAAAGTGCAATGCGAGTACGTAATCATTTTGTTGCCAAAGCACTGCCGCAGCTCCGACTAATGCTTGGATAAGTAAGAAACCGACACTGATAATTGCCAGTGGTTTAACTTCTTTAATATACCCGATGTTCTTCCATGCTGTGATGACCAACCATAATACAACGATTAATGATAAAGCTGATGTTGCTCTGTGACTGAGCTCGATAATTGTACTAATAGGCAGGTTTTGCGGTAATAAAGCACCATGACATAACGGCCATGATGATCCGCAACCATCGGCTGAACCTGTTTTTGTAACAAGTGCGCCACCTAATTGAACCCATGCCATAATAACTGTTGCGAGAACAGCTAACCATTTAAGGTTACGTTTCTTAAACAATTTAAAACACCCCACTGATTAATTGACATAGATAAAGGCAGAGGAAAGGAGGGATTTGAACGAACAAGTATGTCAGCCGAATCCGAATTCCATGCCTCAAGCCTATTTGTCATTTGATAAATTGTAAATATTTATAAACATTATATCAATAATGGCTATAAATTTTAATAGCATGTGGATTGAAAATGTGTCACAAAAATGACGATTTTTTGAAAACTAGCGTTGTCGCTAAAGTGTCACAAATTTGTCTTATTTAGCCTAGTCAACTATTACTTTTTGCTATATCATTGTATTATATGAATATTTTAAGGAGGGGCATTATGGATAAAGGACATACTTTGTCGCAAGCTTCTGGTCGTGTAACCCTTAAAGAACTGAAAGCAATTATTAAAATGGGGCTCGTTCAAGGGAACTTAATTCCTGCCTTCACAGGGGCATGGCTAGCGATTGTATTAACGAATCACTCCTTCCTATCATCTATACCGCAAATTCTGTTAATGATGATCGGTTCAACGCTCATCATGGGGGGCGCATGTGCACTCAATAACTATTATGACCAAGATATTGACAGCATTATGCCAAGCAAACAATCAAGACCGACAGTCAATAACAGAATTTCAAATAAAAATTTATTGATTTTAAGCTTCGGAATGATGGTTTTAGGTGAAATATTATTATTTATCCTTAACATACCATCAGGTGTCATTGGTTTAATGGGCATTATCGGCTACGTATCATTTTATTCAATTTGGTCTAAACGCCACACAACTTGGAATACTGTTGTTGGGAGTTTCCCAGGTGCAGTACCGCCATTAATCGGCTGGACAGCAATTGAAGGCCAACTGAGTTTAACAGCAATCGCGTTGTTCTTAGTGGTATTTTGTTGGCAACCGATCCATTTCTATGCCTTAGCTATTAAACGTCAAGACGAATATTCTTTAGCTAAAGTTCCTATGTTACCATCTGTTAGAGGTTTTAACCGTACACGTGTAGGTATGATTTTATGGTTAATCGCATTATTGCCTTTACCATTATTATTTACTAATTTAGGTACGGTATTCGTTGTATTGGCAACACTTCTGAACTTAGGTTGGATGTATCTTGGCTTAACAAGCTTCAAGAAGAACTTCAATCAAAAGAAATGGGCTACGTTAATGTTTGTTTACTCACTGAACTATTTAGTGCTATTCTTTGCATTAGCAGTCGTAATTTCTTTAATCAATATGATTTAAATAAATTGAAGATAGGATGAGATTTATGAGTCTACCTATATTGCCGACGATAAGTACAAGCTGTATTCAAATTTGTGCGGCGTTAGTTATTGTTGGATGGTACTTGATTAAAAAACGTAAAATTGAAGCGCATAAGAAAGTAATGTTGACAGCAGCGTTCTTCGCATTAACATTCTTTATTATTTATGCGAGTAGAACATTCTTTATCGGGAACACTGCTTTCGGTGGACCTGCATGGTTAAAAGGATATTACCATTTCTTCTTGATTTTCCACATCGCGTTATCAACAGTGGGTGGATTAATGGGATTATTCCAAATCATCACAGCGTTTAAAGACAAATTTAATCTTCACCGCAAGGTTGGACCTTGGGCAGCGATTATTTGGATTTTTACAGCTTTCACAGGTATTATCGTATACATCTTGTTATATGTTATGTACCCAGGTGGAGAAACAACTTCATTATTTAAAGCAACTTTCGGCTTTTAAAATGTAAAACATCGACTGATGACGTTAAATGTTGTCAGTCGATGTTTTTATATAAAGACTATCCTTGCGAGTGTGCGTGTGAAACGTGTACAATGATAATTACTTAACATTGAGGTGGGCGGAGAATGAGGAATTTAATTATTAAAGTTATAGGCGTTTTGCTTCTTATAACTTTTCTTATCTATTTATTTTATTCGCCACGGCTGAAATTTGATGTGTTAGAAAATCCCAACAAGAAAACACCGACAAAAATTGAACAAACACAGAAAAAAGGGCCGGAGACTGAAAACCCAAAACCTAAGTCAGGGATTGGAACGTGGGTCAATAATGACATTAGCGGTTTGACGAAGAAATTTGGTCAAGCTGATCGTGTCTATGCATACGCAAATGACTATAAAAACTATGTCTTTAGAGCGCAAAATCAATATTATATTGTGACGGCTAAAAATAATATCATTAAATCAGTCTACGCGACAGGAACAAAAGCGGATATTGAACCAATCAATATCTCTGAAGATGCTTCAAGTATTTTTGAGAACACCAGTATTAATCCAGAACCCCGTATTAAAGCTGACGGGAAGTCTTATGATATAGAACTTTCTGATGAAGATATGAAAACGCAAATGTTGATTAAATATGGTGACGTTTACGCACAAGTGTATATCGATCAACAAACTAACAAAGTAGTCGGTGTCAGATTCTTAGATGCAGATGCACTGCTTATGTTTAATCCATATCAAATGACACAGACATCAAACGAGAAAACGGTCGAAAATAAACATAAAGATGTCCCATATGAACAAAACGTAAACCAATTGATGACGCTTTATGAAGTCACAAATCAAATCAGAGGTTTAAAAGGACTTAAACCATTCAAAGTAAATAATGATTTAAGTCACATTGCTTCAGTAAACTTATATGAAAGCACAAATAATAAAAATGTCGAATTTACTGAAGGTGCTTTGAAACAACAATTAGATGATCGAAATATAAAATTTGAAGTTGTAGGTCAAAACGTCGGTTATGATTTTAATGATGTGCCGACACTCTTGCATAGTTGGCTGAATTCAGATATTCACCGTTCTCGTTTATTAAATACACAGTATACTGAGATGGGCGGAGATGTCATGGATGGCTACTATACATTAATATTTATTGGAGACTGATGGAAGGTGACAATATGATTAATTCTGAAGTCATTGATGTTTTAGATGGTGTAGATGAAGTCAGTGAAATGATTTTAAACTCAGAGATTTATCAAGAATATATAACAGCACGTCAAGCAATGAACGAAGATGAAACAGCACAAACACATTATCAAACGTTTATGAAATACAAAGAACGCTATGATGAAGTGATGCGCTTCGGTAAATACCATCCAGATTACCAAACAGTGACACGTGCGACACGTAAAAGTAAGCGTGCATATGATATGGTTCCATCTGTGATGGCTTATAAACAAAAAGAAACAGAACTTCAAAATTTAGTGGATGAAGTGATCACTATTATCGCAACTTCTATTTCGGATAATGTAAAAATTGAAGTTGGAAATCCATTCTTTAGAACAGATATGCACGGATGCAGTACTGGCGGCACATGCCAATGTCAAATCCATGCTTAATAAAAAACAATAAGCAACACCCGCTACTATCGGTATGATGACCAAAGTAGCGGGTGTTGCTTTGTATATTAATAATTATAATTTGAGTGATCAATCATATTAATGTTGAACTTGATTTTGACGATATTGGAACGCAAGGTCAGGTCGGTCAGTGACAATAGTATGTGTACCTTTGTTGAAGAGGTCACTCATTAAATCAATACTGTTGACACCATAATAACCTGGAACGATATTACGTGAATTCAACCAATTGATTAAACGTTTTGAAGTAAGTGGTACACCATGATAACTTGTCGGCATTTGGAAAGTGTTGGCTTGTGCTTCAAACATATTGCCGAAGCCGCTGAAGAATTTAACGATGCCTACAGTTACTTCTTCTTGACTCGCGCCGACTGCGACAGTACCTAAAGCTAATTCAGAAAATCTTGCGATTTGTTCCTGATAGAAGCTCGTCACTAATACACGATCTTGTGCATTGTGACGTACAATAGATTTGTATAATAGCTCTGGAGCAATCGTACCTTCATAAGAGTCTGGGCTGTCTTTTAAATCTACATTGATTAATGTGTCAGGATATAATTCTAATAATTCATCAAAGGTTAAGATTTTCGCATCTGGATGATTGCGATAAGGTGTATCGTTATTGATATCTTTAAAATGATAACCTGCATCAAGCTTTTGTAGCTCTTCTAATCGATGCTCACGCACTTTGCCTGAACCGTTTGTAGTACGGTCGACTGTCGCATCATGAAAGACAATCAATTGTTCATCGCTAGTTACACGTACATCAGTTTCGAAACCATCTACTTCATATGATGAAGCAGTATCAAACGCAAGTTTTGTTTGTTCTGGACGTAAAGCCATACCGCCGCGATGTGCGAAAATATAATGAGGTTTACGTGTGAAGAATGCTGGGATGGGTTGAGGTTCTGGTTGTCCTTTAAATTTTGACAATAAGATAAGTCCGCTGAATATACCGGCAGCACCTGCTACACTGTTTCTGATAAGTCTACTTATTTTTACCATGGAATTTCCTCCTTGTATTCTATGAAGCTAACCAAAAGTTATATCTAAGAAGCGTGAGGGCTTAGTGATACAAGGGTTTGGTTATTTCAAATTTAGTTCAGTCGTGATACTATAGATTAAAGTAATGGAGTGATCAAAATGACAGAAATCATACCTAGAACCAGTTTAATTATATACCTTAAACATATGAAGCATGAACGTCATATTAGAAAATACGGTCATATTATTAATAGTAATCGTAACCGTAAATATGTCATCATGTATATCAATGAAAATGATGCCGATCATATTGTCAACCGACTCATGAAATTAAAGTATGTGCGTCACATTGAAGGTTCTCCTTATAAATATTTAAAGAAAACGTATGAAAAAGAAAAATACGAAATCAATTAATAGTTACACTACTGTATCAACAAATATAACCCTTATGACAGGGCATTAAACGTTATTGTAATGGCGGTATCCAATGATATAAGCGTAAGACACCGACTAAATAATTGAAATAGAGTTCTAAATCATGAAAATCGTCTGTAGATTTTACATCTAATTCACTTAACGGTAATTGATAATCTTCAGCGAAGCCGCGAATCATTTCTGATTTTTTATTATCCTCTGGATGAGGATAAGGGAAGGCGTTCAACATGATATACATGGCTTGGAAATAATTGCCTTCAGTCGGCTTCATAATGATTGCCGCAGAACTTAAACCTTTGTCTGAATTTGGACTGTTAAAGAATACAATGCGATTAATACGTTCATGATTGTATTGAATGAGTGTTTTGAACTCAAATAAATCGGTGAGTCCTTCACCGAGTACAATAAAAGATTGTTTCATTTTGGGAATAGCCTCCTTATTACCCAAATTATATTATAGATTAAGAGGGGAAGTGAAGTATTAGATGAGAGTGATATCAGGCCAACATAAAAGTAAACCTCTAGAAAGTCTGGAAGGGCGCAATACACGTCCGACAACAGATAAAGTTAAAGAAAGTATCTTCAATACCTTGCATGATGTATCAGGTATTGGTTTGGATTTGTTTGCGGGAAGCGGTGCTTTAGGCATAGAAGCTTTGTCTCGTGGTATGGACGAGATGATTTTTGTGGATCAAAACTTTAAAGCGGTTAAAGTGATTAAAGCTAATTTAAACAGCCTAGATTTGATGAAGCAGTCAGAAGTCTATAAAAACAATGCCGACCGTGCTTTGAAAGCATTATCAAAACGTGACATTCAATTTGATATAATCTTCTTAGACCCGCCGTATAATAAAGGGTTGATTGATAAAGCATTAGCGCAAATCGAAGAGTTTAACTTATTGAAGAAAAGTGGTATCATCGTTTGTGAGTTTAACCATAAAGAAAACATTGATACGCACTCTTTTGAAGTGATTAAACGTTATCATTATGGCTTAACGGATACTATGTTATTAGAAAAAGGAGAACATGATGGCTGAAACAAAAGCAGTAATACCAGGTAGTTTCGATCCAATTACATATGGGCATTTGGATATTATTGAACGTGTAGCACACCGTTTTGATGAAATCCATATCTGTGTATTGAAAAACCGTAATAAGTCAGGGACTTTTACTGTGGAAGAACGCATCGCTTTAATTGAAGAATCTGTCGCAAATATCCCGAACGTACAAGTGCACCAATTCAATGGTCTGCTTGTAGATTTTTGTGATAAAATCGGCGCAAAAACCATTATTCGTGGACTACGTGCAGTCAGCGACTTTGAATACGAACTGCGTTTAACATCTATGAACAAGAAGTTGAATAGTGATGTCGAAACATTATATATGATGACAAGCACGAACTATTCATTCATCAGTTCTAGCGTAGTTAAAGAAGTAGCGCAATATAAAGCAGATATTTCTGAGTTTGTACCGCCTCCTGTAGAAAAAGCATTAAAAGAAAAATTCGGAAACTAATAAAACACGTTTCAACGTCTATTTGTATCATACAAAAGGTGTTGAAACGTGTTTTTTGTTTAATATTAAATGTTTTATTTTTGGGTTAGTGATCTAATTTTTCATACGCACCGATAGCGACAGCTAAATCAAAGTAAGCGGCACCAACACATTTAAAAACAGTAATCGCATCATTGTCCTTACGGTATGAAGTGCCTTGTTGTGAAAGTGTTTTGAGTTCATCACTGATATCATCGAAGGTAAAGGTTTGGTTTTGATTCGCTTCAATTAATTCTCCAGACTCTTCTTTGGCGCCTTCAAGATCATCTACGACGACACTTTCTGCTTGCGTGAAAATATTTGCGTCTAGTTCTTTCATATCCGGTTGGTAAGAACCGATACCGTTGATATGTGTACCTGGTTGAACATCTTCAGCGTCAAAGACAGGTTGTGTTGAAGGTGTTTGGCAATTAATAATATCTGCTTGTTTGACCAATTCTGATACATCATCTAAAACTTGTACATTTAAATCTGGATAATCATTTAAAATACGTGTTTTAAAGTCTTGTGCTTTTTTAGTTGTGCGGTTATAAAGCAAGACGGTATCAATAGAGCGGACCTCGATATTGCCTAAGAATTGTTCGTAAGCCATACCGCCTGTACCAATCACCCCTAAAGTCGACGCATCTTCGCGACTCATATACTTAGTCGCAATACCGCTCAGTGCACCAGTTCTTAGACGTGTGAGATAACTGCCATCTAACATGGCTTTGGTTTCGCCATTTTTAAGATTGGTAATCACGATTTGTGCTTGTGTTGTTGGTAAATTGTGTTTTGGATTCTCTGGTGTAATAGATGTAATTTTAATCGTGCCGAGTTGTTTGGCTAAGTCAACACAAGGCATATATAACATAGATTTTGCACCATCACCTGTAGGAATCACGGTACGTGGTGCAGTTTTGATTTGATCGAGATTATTAAAACTCTGTTCAATTGCGGTAATCGCATCTTTCATATGATAATGTTCTTTTACTTCTGTTTCTGAATATACTTGCATGTTGATTTACCCCCTTATTGTGACTGTACCCTAATTACAGGTGTATTGAAATCGTCAGCGGTTTGACCAGACAGAGTATTATAGATTTCAGTTGCTTTGATTTCAGGTTCAAAGTATCGGGCAGTTGCTTTGTTGACATTAGTGATATATTGACGTTCTGGAAAATCTTTCTTCAATTGTTTTAAATACGCTTGTCCTTTTTCGTTCATACCCAAGATACGTACAGCATCAATTTCGTTTTGTTTATTCGCTTGTTTAAAGTTTAACAAGCAGTTCATTAACATACGTTGAATACGGGTATACGTATAGCGCTTAGTTTTAAGCAGCTGCATTAATTGTTCAAAGTTGTGTGCAGATGGAATTTTTTCTTTTAAACGGTACTCAAATCCTTCGCTGATTGTATGCATTTCGCGTAGTTCTTCAAGAGAGGCACGTAATAATGTAAATTTCAGATAAGGGAACACTGCATCTAAAGTTAACTGCGGTGATGTATATAAATGCTTAACTGCTTCAGGCACAACAGTTTCAAAGCTAGTATCATTGTTTTTTAGCGCCTTTCTAATAGCGCTGCCGCTTGCGAAAGATTGGTTATCTATCATTTGATTATGATGGTTTGTTTGATGACGTTTCAGTGTCAAAGGTGTGATGTGAGCTGCATAATTGTGTATTGCTTGTACATAAGAGAGACCTAAGATATTATTAGGTGTCTGCAGTAAAGCGGGTTCATCTAATATTTCATGAATGATTCTAGGGTAACTTTTCCCTTCGTGCAGCTTTGTTTGAAATTCTGGGTGTTCTTCGATATGGTTGAGTTGCATGGCAACATGTTCGAAATCTTTGATGCTGCCGGATTCACTACCGAACACGAGTGCATCACAATTCAGATAGTCAGCAACTTTGACACCCATTTCTGCGAAGTATTCTCCAGCAGATAACGCTGCATAAGCAGGAAGCTCGACGACAAGGTCGCAAGCAGAGAGTGCCAATTGTGTGCGTAAAAATTTATTGTAGATTGCGGGCTCTCCGCGCATCACAAATTGACCGCTCATAATAGCAACAGTAAGATCTGCATCAGCGATTTGACGTGCTTGTTCTGCATGGTAGACATGCCCGTTATGGAAGGGGTTATACTCTGTAATCAGTGCAGCGCATTTCATTTGCAATCCGTCCTTTCAGAATTCATTATGATTATTGTATCAAAAAGTCAAGATGTTAAGAAAAAATCTTGACAACTTAACGCTAGAAAGTTAAAATAAATTTTGTGCTTGTTAGAGGTGAAGCCATATGAAATGGTCAATAACGCAATTAAGAAAATATCAAGGTCAGCCTTTTGAATTTGATCAAACAGTAAATTATAATCATTTAATTGATAAATTAGGACTTATAGATTTATCTGATATCCGAGTGAAGGGCAAACTTGATGTCAAATCAAATGAAGTTGTCGCTGATATCCACTTAACTGGTGCGTACACGATGGAAGATGCGCGTACATTGAAACCGGTGGAAGTGCCGATTGATGTCGAAACAACAGAAATATTTGATTTAGAAGGTCATGAGTTTAGTGATAGTGAAGAGGATGATGAACATTATCATCTTGCTACAAACGGAATGATTGATTTACGTGATATCGCAGAAGAGCTTGTCATCATAGAAAAGCCTATCCGAGCAGTGGCTGAAGACAGCAGTTTAGAAGACATGCTGCAGAGCGGTCAAGGTTGGGAAGTTATTGACGAAGACGAATTAGAAGAAAGTGAACAAGCAGAAGAAATCTCTTCTAAGAAAGTCGATCCAAGGCTTCAAAAATTGCAACAATTTTATGATGAAAAGCAATAGAAGTTGATGTACAATAGATAGTATTGTTATTAACATCTTAATCGCACAGTAACAAAGATTTTTGTGTTTGAAATTTAAGGAGGATTAAATCATGGCAGTACCAAAAAGAAGAACATCTAAAACTAGAAAAAATAAACGTCGTACTCACTTTAAATTATCAGTACCAGGTATGACTGAATGCCCTAACTGTGGTGAATACAAATTATCTCACCGCGTTTGTAAAAACTGTGGTTCTTACAACGGTGAAGAAGTCGTTACAAAATAATTGATGAATCATGAGACCCATCGTCTATAACGGTAGGTCTCATTTTTTGTTTATGAGAAACAACATGATAAAATAAGGAAAAATCGTAAATGAGGTAACCAACTATGGAACAAATTACGTCACCGCAAAATGCGAAGGTAAAACAAGCAAATAAATTAAAAAAGAAAAAAGAACGAGATAAAACAGGATTGTTGTTGGTAGAAGGGACACATTTGATTGAAGAAGCGGTTCAAAGCCAGTTAACAGTGAAACAACTTTTTGTTGTTGAACCTGAACGTTTTGATACACAATTAATCGAAGCTGCTGAAGAAGCGTTTCACATTAACTTTAAAGTAGCAGAAAGTTTATCTGGAACTGTGACACCTCAAGGTATCTTTGCGGTCATTGAAAAACCAGAGGTTGCTTCACGTATCGCAGAGGCTAAACAAGTATTGCTGCTTGATCGTATCCAAGACCCAGGTAATCTTGGTACTTTGATTCGTACAGCCGATGCTGCCGCATTAGACTTGATTGTCTTGTCGCCAGGGACTGCAGATGCGTATCAAGATAAAGTATTGCGTTCAAGTCAAGGCAGTGTTTTCCACTTGCCGATTGTCACGCAACCGATTGAAGAATTTATCAATCAATTTGATGGACCAGTATACGGCACTGCATTAGAAGATGCGGTGAATTTTAATGAAGAGGCGTCACAAGAAACGTTTGCACTATTGCTTGGTAACGAAGGCCAGGGTGTCGATCCAGAATTATTAAGTCATACGACGAAACGTTTAACGATCCCGATGTACGGGGCAGCTGAAAGTCTGAATGTAGCGATTGCAGGCAGTATTTTAATCTATAAATTAAAAGGTTGACCGGTCGGAAGGGATTACTTATAATTAAATGTGATTCAGAGTTTGAGCGGATGACTCAAACAAATAAATTAATACTTTGCCTATAAAAAGACGTAAATTATCATAAGCAGACTGTCTAGGGAGAATAACCGTGACTGAAAGTTATTCCAGAATGCGATAATTTTTTTCACCTTTTTGGCAACTTAAAGAAATTTAAGTCGGTTCATCACCGTTATCTATGATAAATCAAGTGTATGCGTATGCATAAATTTGGGTGGTACCACGGAAGACTTCGTCCCATATCTCAGGGATAGAAGTCTTTTTTTATTGGCAATATTATTTAGGAGGGGCAGATATGATTCAAACTGAAGAAATGAATCAGCTTAAATCAGAAGCTTTGACCGATGTGTCACAAGCGTCAGATGAGAAAGCGTTACAAGATGTTAAAGTTAAATACTTAGGTAAAAAAGGTTCTGTTTCAGGTTTAATGAAACAAATGAAAGATTTATCAAATGAAGAAAAACCAAAATTCGGTCAAGCAGTAAACGAAGTGCGTCAAGCGATTGAAC
Source organism: Staphylococcus simulans (assembly GCF_003043455.1). Classification (GTDB taxonomy): domain Bacteria; phylum Bacillota; class Bacilli; order Staphylococcales; family Staphylococcaceae; genus Staphylococcus; species Staphylococcus simulans_A. The sequence continues at coordinate 91,997 of NZ_PZGG01000001.1, forward strand.
AAGCGATTGCTGAACGTAAAAAAGTGCTTGAACAAGAACGTTTAAATAAACAATTAGAAGAAGAAACAATTGATGTGACTTTACCAAGTCGTCAAATCAAACAAGGTGCAGCACATCCATTAACACGTACGATTCAAGAAATTGAAGATTTATTCTTAGGTTTAGGTTATGAAATTGTGAATGGTTATGAAGTAGAACAAGATTACTATAACTTCGAAGCATTAAACTTACCGAAATCACACCCAGCACGTGATATGCAAGATACGTTCTATATCACAGAAGAAACGTTGATGCGTACACATACATCACCTGTACAAGCACGTACACTTGAAAAGCGTAACGGCCAAGGGCCTGTTAAAATTATTTGTCCTGGTAAAGTATATCGTCGTGACTCAGATGATGCGACACACAGTCACCAATTTACACAAATTGAAGGTTTAGTTGTGGCAGAGAATATTAAAATGAGCGACTTAAAAGGTACGCTTGAACTTGTGGCGAAAAAACTATTCGGTGAAGAACGTGAAATTCGTTTACGTCCAAGTTATTTCCCATTCACTGAACCTTCAGTAGAAGTTGACGTCTCTTGTTTCAAATGTGGCGGTAAAGGCTGTAACGTATGTAAAGGTTCAGGCTGGATTGAAATCTTAGGTGCCGGTATGGTACACCCGAATGTTTTAGAAATGGCTGGTTTTGATTCTTCTAAATACACTGGTTTCGCATTCGGTATGGGTCCTGACCGTATCGCAATGTTGAAATACGGTATTGAAGATATCCGTTATTTCTACACAAATGATGTTCGTTTCTTAGATCAATTCAAAGCTGTTGAAGATAGAGGTGAAGCATAATGTTTGTATCAAAAGAATGGTTAGAATCTTTAGTTGCGGTTAATGAGCCGATTCAATCATTAGCTGAACGTATCACACGTACAGGGATTGAAGTCGATGACATCATTGATTACACAGCTGAAATTAAAAAATTAGTCGTAGGTTATGTGGAAAGTAAAACACAACATCCGAACGCAGATAAATTAAATATTTGTAAAGTAGATATCGGTGAAGAAGAACCCGTACAAATCGTATGTGGTGCACCGAATGTCGATGCTGGGCAATACGTGATTGTCGCAACTGTCGGCGGTCGCTTACCTGGCGGTATTAAGATCAAACGTGCGAAATTACGTGGTGAAGTGTCTGAAGGTATGATTTGTTCACTTCAAGAAATCGGGGTCCAAAGTAATGTGGTACCTAAAACATTTGAAGAGGGGATTTATAACTTCCCGAATGAAGTGAAACCAGGCACAGATGCGTTAGAAGCATTATACTTAAATGATCAAGTGATGGAATTCGACTTAACGCCGAACCGTGCAGATGCATTAAGTATGGTAGGTGCTGCGTATGAAACATCAGCACTTTATGGTGCACCGTTAACATTACCAGAAACACAACCTGATACAACTGGAACTTCAGCTTCTGAAGAAATTTCAGTGTCAGTTGAAAATCCAGATAAAACACCATATTACAGTGCACGTGTCGTTAAAAATGTGAAAATTGGTCCATCTCCAATGTGGATGCAAGCACGTTTAATGAAAGCGGGCATTCGTCCGATTAATAACGTCGTTGATATTTCAAACTATGTGTTATTAGAATATGGCCAACCTCTGCATATGTTTGACCAAGATCATATCGGCTCTAACAAAATTGTCGTACGTCAAGCACAAGAAGGCGAAACAATGACAACATTAGATGATACAGAACGTGAATTATTAGCGTCAGATATCGTCATCACAAACGGTAAAGAACCGATTGCGCTTGGTGGTGTGATGGGCGGAGACTTCTCTGAAGTCACTGAACAAACTCAAAATGTCGTGGTTGAAGGTGCAATTTTCGATCCTGTAAGTATTCGTCATACTTCACGTCGCTTAAATTTACGCAGTGAATCATCAAGTCGTTTCGAAAAAGGCATTGCGACTGAATTTGTAGACCAAGCTGTAGACCGTGCTTGTTACTTATTAGAACATTACGCACAAGGTGAAGTCTTATCAGATCGTGTCGCATCAGGTGACTTAGGTGAATTTATTACACCGATTGAAATTACAGTTGATAAAATCAATAACACAATCGGTTCAGAAATGACAGTTGAAGCGATTGTAAAATCACTAAGTCAACTCGGTTTTAAAACTGAAAATAACGACGGCAACTTAACAGTTTATGTTCCTTCACGTCGTAGAGATGTCAAAATTAAAGAAGACTTAATTGAAGAAGTGGCACGTATTTATGGTTACGATGAAATTCCATCAACATTACCAGTTTTCGAACAAGTTACAAGTGGTCAATTGACAGACCGTCAATCTAAAACACGTATTTTAAAACGTACATTAGAAGGTGCAGGTTTAAGTGAAGCGATTACGTATTCATTAGTCGACCGCGCACGTGGTAAAGCATTCTCAGTGAGTGACAAACCAAACATTGAATTGTTAATGCCGATGAGTGAAGCGCACGCGGTGTTACGTCAAAGTTTATTACCTCATTTAATCGATGCGGTTGCTTATAACGTGGCACGTAAAAATACAAATGTCTTCTTATATGAAATCGGTCGTGTCTTCTTTGCGAATGGTAAAGGAGAATTGCCGGATGAAGTTGAATACTTAAGCGGTATTTTAACTGGTGAATATAGCGGCAATCAATGGCAAGGTAAGAAAGAATTAACAGACTTCTATCTTGCGAAAGGTGTCTTAGATGCGATTGCGGAAAAATTAGATATTACATTTGATTATGAAGCAACGCAAATGGATGGTTTACACCCAGGACGTACAGCGAATGTTTTATTAAACGGTGAGATTATCGGCTTTATCGGTGAATTACACCCACAATTAGCTGAAGAAAATGACTTGAAACAACGTACGTATGTCTTTGAATTAAACTACGATAAATTGATGAACGTTTCAGTGGGTTACATCAATTATGAACAAATTCCTAAGTATCCTGGTGTAACTAGAGATATCGCATTAGAAGTAGATACAATAGTTTCAGCTGCTGAACTTGTTAGTACAATCAAAGCACATGGCGGTAAAATCTTCCAAGATGCGCAAGTCTTTGATGTCTACGAAGGCGAACATATGGAAGAAGGTAAAAAATCCGTTGCGATCCGTATCTCTTATTTAGATACAGAAAACACATTAACAGATGAACAAGTGACAGCGGTTCATGATGAAATCGTCAACGCTTTAACTGCAGAAGGTGCAGTCATTCGTTAGTTTGATTACCTAATAATCTTACGATATAAAAAACAAGCTCTTTCTACACAAATAATGTGCAGAAGGAGCTTGTTTCATTTTATTTATATATAAAGTGTAAGCAATCTGTTAAGGTGTTCAGTTGTTAAATTGTTTTTTACGATAGAGGTCTAAGGCTTTCTCTCTGTTTTTAAAGTCAGCTTTTGAAATACTGTCTAATGTCTCTGTACCGTATTGATCAATTAAACCAGCCGCAAATAAATCTACTGCTTTACTTGCTCCTTTTGGAATGATTTTGTTTATTTTTTTGCCCATGTGATCCATATGTTTAACAAAAGCAAAACGAGAAATGATACTTGCAGCTGCGATAGCTAAAGATTTAGATTCACCTTTTGTTTCGAAACAAGTTTTGTCTGGATAAGGCATAGTTGTAAGTGCATAATTTTGATAAACACCGCGTACCGCAAATTGGTCAATTACAATATAATCTAAAGGATAGTTTTGTGCTTCGACGCGATTTACCACGTTTTCAATCGCATGATTATGCAAGACAGCTTTCATTTTAACTTGTGACCAGCCGAGTTGTTTTTGTTCGTTATATCTTTTATTATCTAATGTTTGTAATGAGTGGGGAAGGAATGTCACTAATTGCTCAGCTAATTCGACAATTTTTTTATCTGATAATTTCTTAGAATCATCGACACCTAGTGTTTTGAGTACTTCTGCATGTTCTTTTGATACGTAAGCCGCACAAACGGTAAGCGGACCGAAGTAATCACCGCTGCCTGCTTCATCACTGCCGATACAATTTGATGTGTTAAATGGGTAATCATTGGAATTGATGATTGTTGTTTTCTTTTTCTTTGAAGGTGCCTTAGATGTTTGAGCAGCGTTACCTAGTAATTGTTGTGAGACTGCTTCTGCTTGAGCACCTTGAAACATGACTTTGTTGGAATTATAAATATGAATTGTTGTACCTTGGACTTTTGCGCGTGCGCGTGAGCCTTCGGGAAGATTCGTTGTGTCTGCGTTGATTTTGCTAAGTAATTGTTGAATTTGTTCATCTGATAATTTTAATACGACGTTCGCCATAGGGATGCTCCTTACTTGTAGTAGTATTCTTATTCTACTATATGTGGCTGGCGCAATAAAAGGTTATATATTACAGTCTGTTTACATAACATTGCCAAAAAGCGAACACTACTTACATATTAAATGGCACTCGTGTATAATGGTTCGTGATGAATAAATAGAGTGGTTTTCAACAAATCAGAGTGAAAATCAGTTACGATTAATATAAGAGATACACTCATCAGTTGTCGTGGTGAATGAGTGAAAATAAGCAAGATTGGAGTTATCAAATTGGGCGAATTTAAAAATAGAATCAATGTTACGATTAATAATAAAAATTATACAATAGTCGGCGAAGATAATCCTGAGCATATTCGATATGTTGCGCACTTAGTAGATGAAAAAATTCAAGAATTAGGACGTAAGAGTGCGGGGTTAGATACCACACGTAAAGCAGTATTGACTGCGGTTAACATTATGCATGAAAAGGTGTTATTAGAAGAAGAAAACCGTCGTTTGACACAAGAGTTGAATCGTTTAAAGCATGACGAACAGTAGGGTCTGCCTATGCTGCTAAATTTTTTCATCTTTTTTGTCTTTATTTTGATTGCCGCTATGGGGTTTCGCAGAGGATTTTGGTGGAGTCTGCTTCATTTTATAAGTACAGTCGCTGCTTTTATCTTTGCGGCATTATGGTACGGACCGATTGCGAAGCAGTTAGAATTATATGTTCCGTTTCCTAAAACCAAGGCAGCACAAACACATTATTTTATTCAATATGATGATATTCATCTGCGTTTTGAAAGTATTGTCGCGTTTATCATGAT
>NZ_PZGG01000002.1 GCF_003043455.1 Staphylococcus simulans
ATTTTCACTTACTATCTATCTTATCAGTTTCTCCACTGTTATCAATGCTTTTCAAACTTTTTCAGGACAATTCTTATACAATGATATGCTATTCCCTAATATAAAATGTATTTTTTCTCTCTTTATTTCCATTAACTCTTTTACTCCACGCATTTTTAATCTTGTTTATATTTTTCTCAAACAAAAAAGAGCACTGACTTCAAACTGTTTTTACAGTCAGAATCAATGCTCTTCAAAATAATATTATTTATTTTTCATCATCAAAAATAAAGTCTTCATCACGCAATGCTTCTACGTTTAACGCTAATGTATAGCCGTCACCTTTAACTGAGAAGAAGTCGTGGTTTTTCGTAGACGTATCTAATGCGTTTTCGATAATTGGGTTGAATTCGCGTTCTTCGAAGTAAGGTTCGAAACCTAAGTTAGATAATGCTTTGTTTCCGTTATAACGTACATAATTTAATACATCATCAGTTAAACCGATTTGATCATATAGTGAGTGTGTATAAGAAACTTCGTTTTTGTATAACTCATCTAATAGTTTATACATTTCTTGATCTGCACGTTGTTTTTCATTTTCTGAGAGTTCATTACGCATTTGTTGTGCATCTAAACCTGTGAACACACCGTGGATAGACTCATCTAATAAAATTTTACGGATAATTTCACCAGATGTTGTCATACGACCTTGTCCAGCAAGATAAAGTGGATAGTAGAATCCAGAATAGAATAAGAATGTTTCTAAGAACACACTAGATACACGTGCCATATATTGATCATATACTGATGCATCTTTTCTCCATAGTTTATGGTAGTTGCCCACAATTTTATCTGATTTGAATTTTAAATGTGGTTCTTCAAGTACCCATGTATCTAATAAATAGTTAGTCTCACTAGATGGTAATAACGTTGTGAAAATGTGAGAATAACTTTTCGCATGGATTTGTTCCATCATACCCATAAATGAGTATACAGCTTTTTTACGTAAATCTTTCGTATGCATCATGACTAAAGGCATGCCGTCATCAGCTTGATGTGTATCTAAACCTGTTAAACCTGCAAGTGCCTTCTTAAATGTATCTTGTTCTTCTGGTGTTAATGTTTTCCAACTCGCAATATCTTTAGAAACTTTAAATTCAGTTTCAACCCACATTTGGGAGATGTTTTGTCGCCAAAACATGTTTGTCATATCTTCTTGCGTGTTCCAATTGACAGCAATCATCAAAGTGCATTTCCCCATTCTTGATTTTTAATTTTACTCGTTCAAATTCCGTTTAAAAATTTTATATGATTAGAGGAACAACCTGATAAAGATTGTTCCTGGATAGGCTTCATTAGATTGCGCAGCTTGTACATTCTTCTACGCTTAATAATTTGTTACGTGTATAATAAAGTGATTTTAGACCTTTATAGTGTGCATAAACATATAAACGTGCTAATTCACGTGTTGAAATTTCTGAGTTAACGTAAAGGATTGTTGAGATACCTTGGTCAACGTGTTGTTGAATCGTTGCGACTAAATCAATTAAACGCATTTGATCTGTATTGAATGCTGATTTGTAGAACCACATAGTTTGTGGTGATAAGAATGGCATTGGATAGAATGTTTCTGCGTTGCCATACGTACGACGTTCGATTTGGTCAACAATCGGCATTACTGAGCTTGTTGCGTTTTGTACATAAGAAATACTTTGTGTTGGCGCAATCGCAAGACGGTAAGCGTGATATAAACCATATTGCTTAACATCTTCTGCTAAAGCTTTCCAATCTTCTGCAGTCGGAATTTCTAAACCTTCGAATAAAGGTTTAACTTTTTCGTATTCAGGCACGATATCCGCTTCTGTATATTTCTCAAAGTATTTACCGCTCGCATAATCTGATTTCTCGAAGTCTTTATACGCTTCGCCACGTTCTTTCGCAATTTGCATTGAACGTTCGATTGAATAATAGTTCATCATCATGAAGAACACATTCGCAAAGTCTTTCGCTTCTTCAGATTCATAACCGATTTGGTTCTTCGCAAGGTAACCATGCAAGTTCATTACACCTAAACCAACAGAGTGCAATTCACTGTTTGCTTTACGTACACCTGGTGCGTTTTGGATATTTGCTTCGTCACTTACAACTGTTAAAGCGTCCATACCTGTGTGTACAGAATCTCTGAATTTACCTGATTCCATCACATTGACAATGTTTAATGAACCTAAGTTACATGAAATGTCACGTTTAATTTCATCTTCAACACCATAGTCATTGATGACAGATGTTTCTTGTAATTGGAAGATTTCAGTACATAAGTTACTCATTTTGATTTGACCGATGTTTGAGTTTGCATGTACTTTGTTTGCGTTATCTTTAAACATTAAGTAAGGATAACCTGATTGTAATTGCGTTTGTGCAATCGTATTTAACATTTCACGTGCATCTTTTTTACGTTTTAAGATGTTTGGATTTTCAACCATTTCATCATAGTATTTCTCAAGATCGATATCATCTAATGTCACACCATATTCATTGTAAACCGTATGTGGTGCGAACATATAGAAGTCTTTACCTTCTTTTGCAAGTTCAAAGAATTTAGCAGGTACAATTAAGCCTGTTGAAATTGTTGATAAACGGATATCTTCGTCCGCGTTAACTTTCTTAGTATCTAAGAATTCTTCAACGTCATAGTGGAAGATATTTAGGTAAACAGCACCAGCACCTGGTCTTTGACCTAATTGGTCTGCATAGCTGAAGCCGCCTTCAAGTGATTTCGCTACAGGTAATACGCCTTTTGCGACACCTTTGATACCTTTGATTGCTTCACCGCGTGCACGAAGTTTAGATAAGTTAATTGCGACACCGCCGCCGATTTTACTTAATTGTTTCGCTGTTGAATCAATAAAGTTGATAGAGTTTAAGCTGTCATCTACTTCTAATAAGAAACATGATACAAGCTCACCTCTACGTGCACGACCTGCGTTTAAGAATGTTGGTGTTGCAGGTTGGTAGCGTTGTTCAATCATAGATGAAATAAACTGTTTCGCTTGTGCTTTATCGCCATCTGCTAGATAAAGCGCAACAATTGTCACGTGTTGTGTATAGTCTTCTAAATATTGTTTTTTATCATTTGTTTTTAATGCATAATCTTTGAAGAATTTACTTGCTGACATATAGCTCGCAAATGTAAATGGAATGCTGCGTGCATATTCAGTAATTTCTTTTAAGTCTTCTTCACTATATGTTTGGAATACATCTACATAGAAATCATTATCTACAAGATAGTGCAAACGTTCGATTTCTGAATCGAAATAAATCGTATGATCTTTGATTTCTTCTAAATAAACTTCTAGCGCTTCTTGGTCTTTTTCTAAGCTGAAGAAACCATTTTCTTTACGCTTTGTAACCTCGTTATTTAACTCAATATGATTGTACTGCTTTTCGTTCATAGTCTTCATATAAATGCCCCACCTTATCTTTAAACTCTTCTACGTCTTTTTTTGTACCTTGTACTTCAAATTTCATTAATAGCGGAACGAGATATTCTCGAGAAATGGTCTCGCTGGCTTTCGCAAAGTTTTGCCCCCAGTTACGGTTACCGCTGCCGACCACTGCTCTGATCATGTTTCCGTTATGACTTAAAAATGTTTTGACAACATCTGGCACTTCTCCAAAACCGATTGTACTAGTGACCAATACATAAGGCTCGTCCAAGCGCACATCCGCGCAGTTATCATTTGTAATCTCTAAAGTGTCCTCAAATTCAGTTCTTGCAACAAATCGTTTCACGTTACCAGTAAATGAAAAATATACTACCTTCATTGAATCACCCGCTTTCTTACAAAGAACGCGCTTAATCGTCACATAGCGTCATGCACATATTATTCATAATTAAAAAACATGCCAGGCTGCCGTACTGGTATTGCTGTTTCTAAAAAGAAGTTGTGACTGCTGCATGTTTTTAGTTTATTTCGATATGTTGATGCATTGCTCCCTGCCACTACATATTGTGTTGGCATATTTTCAACCGAGTATTCCTTCACAATACTCTTATCCATATAAGAACAATTATTTTTGTTTCAGTTTGTTTAGACATTACTTGTCATCACAAGATTGAATACGATTTCCTATCTTTACAGACAAACACGGTTAATCCCCTAACCTATCTGTTCATCTTGCAAAATCTGTGTGAAATTGCCATAAAGTAGTGAAATATAATTTTCTTATTTTTGGACTCGACCACAATATATAGTGTTAGGTTCCGTTCTTCAATACTATATTATGTGATTCATTATACCGAACACCTATTATAATTTCAAAGAGATTCACACCTGAAAATTTTCTTTAATTTTGTCAAAATTGATGAAAGTAGCGTCATCTCTATGCTTGACGTTCTTAATTTTTCCCAAAAATCATTTTAAAATAAAAAATTGTAATTTTGCTCTTGATTTTTTGAGAATTTGTGTACCGCTTGTCATCACAAGATTCCGTTGATTTGCGTCATGAAAGGCTTAACACAATTTATTCATCAACACAAAATAATCATTCCTTTCAGTTAGTGACGTGTCATTCAATTTAGAATATAGAACGTATGTTCGTTTTCTAGTATACCACGCTCATTTTCTTTAGCAAGTCTATATAGGCACTTATTTCTATATATGCTAAGATGATATACGTTAAGTTTTGAGGAAAGTTGAGGAAAGTATATGGATCCAAAAATAAAAGGAATCATTGCGATACTTGTTTCAGCTGTAGGGTTCAGCTTTATGTCCCTATTTTTCAGACTCGCTGGTGATTTACCTGTCTTCCAGAAATCACTCGCTAGAAACTTAGTCGCAATGCTTATTCCACTGTATTTCTTATATAAATACAAACAGCCCATGTTTGGTAAATTAAGCAGTCAACCCTTATTAATCGCACGTTCGACACTTGGTTTAATCGGTGTCTTGCTCAATATTTATGCTATCGATCATATGCTGTTAAGTGACGCAGATACATTGATGAAACTCAATCCTTTCTGGACGATTTTACTCAGCATGATTTTCTTACATGAGAAAATACGTAAATATCAAATTACAGCGATGTTGGTCGCAATTGTAGGTATGTTGTTTGTCGTACAACCACAATTCTCTTCAGAAATGATTCCAGGTATCGTTGGATTATTTTCAGGTATTTTCGCCGCATCAGCTTATACTTGTGTACGTGCATTAAGTACAAGAGAAGCACCTTATACAATTGTCTTTTACTTCTCTTTCTTCTCAATTGTTGCTTTAATTCCATTCGTTATCTTTACGTATGTACCGATGTCAGGTCTGCAAATGATTTATTTAGTCGGAGCTGGCTTGTCAGCAGCTGTCGGCCAAATCGGAATTACATTAGCATATAGTTTTGCACCTGCAAAAGACATTTCAATCTTTACGTATGCTTCCATTATCTTCACAGCATTAATGGGTATTGTCATTTTCGGAGAATCGCCAGATTTATATGCTACACTAGGATATGTCATTATTATCAGTGCCAGCTACTATATGTTCGAAAAAGCACGTAGACAAAGCAGAAAACCAACACAATCGTCTCATAGAGGAGGAAAATAAACATGTCACAACAAGGCAGAAGCAAAGAAGATTTAGAAGATCTTACATTGCTTGGTAATCAAAATAACCAATATGACTTTAATTATCGTCCAGATGTGTTAGAGTCTTTCGATAATAAACATCAAGGACGCGACTATTTTGTAAAATTTAATTGCCCTGAATTTACGTCATTATGTCCGATTACAGGACAACCAGATTTCGCTACAATCTATATTTCATATATTCCGAATGTCAAAATGGTAGAATCTAAATCATTGAAACTTTATTTATTCAGTTTTAGAAACCATGGTGATTTCCACGAAGATTGTATGAATATCATTATGAATGACTTAATTGAATTAATGGATCCGCATTATATTGAAGTTTGGGGGAATTTTACGCCACGTGGCGGCATTTCTATCGACCCTTATACAAACTATGGTCGTCCAGATTCTAAGTATGAAAAAATGGCTGAATATCGCATGATGAATCACGATTTATATCCTGAAAAGATAGATAATAGATAATTGCAGATTCACTTGAAGAACAACCTGATTAAATTCGGGTTGTTTTTTATTTTGTGGGAAGCGGATTCATAACTTTTTATTGTAAGAATGTAAAAGGTATCTTCATTAATTTTCAGAATTTTCTTGTATATGCACTTTTAATAGCTTAAAATTATTTTAAGTCATTCTTAGGGGGAAATTTATGAACAAGAAACAATATACACGCGAAGAAGTCATTCAAAGCACACCACGAACTGGTTTCTTTGGTCATCCGAAGGGATTAAGCACCTTATTCTTTACTGAGTTTTGGGAGAGATTCAGTTACTATGGTATGAAAGCCATTTTAGTTTACTACCTGTATTATTCTGTGGCTAAAGGCGGGTTCGGCCTAGACGAATCTGTAGCCATGCAGATTGTTGCCTTATACGGGACGTTAATCTATATGTCTGGTGTAATCGGGGGCTGGATTGCTGACCGAATCACAGGTACACAACACGCCGTGTTCTTTGGCGGTATTCTCATTATGTTCGGTCACATCATTTTAAGCTTACCAGGCAGTTTAACCGCCGTTATGATTGCTTTATTACTTTTGATTATCGGGACAGGTTTATTAAAACCAAACATTTCTACAACAGTTGGCGAATTATACGACAAAAACGACAATCGTGTAGATGCAGCTTTTACCATTTTCTACATGGGGATTAACTTAGGTGCCTTAATTTCACCTATTTTAACAGGTTACTTGCAAACACGTGTCGGTTTCCATGCTGGTTTCGCCACAGCAGCCATCGGGATGTTTATCGGTTTAGTTGTTTACTGGTCTAAACGTAAGAAGTATTTAAACTTAGCAGGGTTATCTGTACATAATCCATTAACAAAAGAAGATACTAAGAAATTCTCTTTAATTGCTTTAGCCATCGTAGCAGCATTCGCAATTTATTTAATCATTTTAAAATCATTCAATGCATTAACAATCGAAAACTTCAGTTTATTAGTTACATTTATCGGTATTGCGTTACCGATTTATATCGTAATTTACATGCTTGTCAGCAAGAAAGTGACACCAGAAGAAAAATCTCGTGTCGGCAGTTATGTACCGTTATACATCACGTCTGTAGCTTTCTGGATGATCCAAGAACAAGGGTCTACTATCTTGGCAAACTTTGCAGATAAGAAAACAGAATTAAGCCTAGCTAAATTAACAGGTGGCGCGATTAACTTTGATATTCCAGCCGCTTGGTTCCAATCATTAAACCCTATCTTTATCGTTGCGTTAGCACCACTTTTTGCGATGATGTGGGTCAAACTCGGCAAACATAACCCGCCTACTGTAATCAAATTTGCATTAGGTGCGATTATCGGTGGGGTTTCTTACTTAATTATGGTAGTTCCTTTAGCAGGAGGCTTAGCACCGGGTGAACTGATTCACCCTATCTGGTTAGTTCTAAGCTTCTTATTAATCACAATCGGTGAGTTATGTATCTCACCTGTCGGTCTAGCCACTACAACAAAACTTGCGCCATATGCGTTTACAGCGCAAATGATGAGCTTATGGATGTTAAGTAATGCGACTGCACAGGGTCTCAATGCGCAGCTTGTAGTCATCTACGCTAAAATGGATTCAGGTCAATACTTCTTATACTCTGGCTTATTAACATTAGCTATCGGGGTATTGCTTGTGATTATTTCACCATTTGTACGTCGTGCAATGAAAGGTATCCACTAATACAAAATCAATCAAATTCAGTCTGAAATTCTTCAAGGATTTCAGGCTTTTTTATATGGTCAATTTTTCACTTTCACTTTTTTGCCATATTTCAACCCACACACTTTATCGCACTTTCTCCAGTAAGTTTCTCCCTCAAACTACGCCTTTTCTTCTAATTATGCTTGATTAATCGCATTTTATATCTTATTCTTTTCTGAAAATTGTCAATATTTTTATTTTTAGAAAATTATTGAAACTCTCTTTTTTACATAGTAGAATCGAATATAATCCACTCCGTTATAGGATAGAAAGGTCGGGGTTAGTTTGCAGAACAATTTACATCAAAAGCATGTCCAAGAAATACCACAGAAAGGTTTCTTTGGACATCCAAAAGGATTAGGAGTCCTCTTCTTCGTAGAATTTTGGGAGAGATTCAGCTATTACGGAATGCGCGCACTCTTAATCTTCTACATGTTCTTCGCTATTAAAGATGGCGGATTAGGCATGGACAAAACTACTGCACAGTCAGTCATGTCAGTGTATGGGTCACTGATCTTTATGACCAGCGTACTTGGCGGCTGGGTCGCAGATAGAATCACAGGTACACGCCGAGCGACAATGTACGGCGCTATTTTAATTATTATCGGTCACGTTTTCTTAAGCTTGCCATTAGCGCAAACAGGGTTATTCATTTCAATGTTCTTTATCATTGTAGGTTCAGGGTTAATGAAACCGAATATCTCTAATATTGTAGGTCGCTTATATCCTGAAAACGATAAACGTATCGATTCAGGGTTTGTTATTTTCTACATGTCCGTAAACATGGGTGCGCTTGCTGCGCCATTAATTTTAGACCAATTCTCTAAAGGTCATATGTTCCACCAAGGTTTCTTAATCGCAGCAATCGGTATGACACTCGCATTGATTATTTATCTTCTATTCAACAGACGTAACTTAGGTGACGTTGGTTCAGCACCGACAAACCCACTAAATACAGTTGAAAAGAAACGTTATTCAATGATTACAGGCATTGTAGTCGTAGTCATCGCACTTGTCTTAATCATCACTGGTTTAACAGGCACATTATCATTCAATTTAGTCAGCACGACTGTCTTAATCTTAGGTATTGCCTTACCAATCGCTTACTTTACAACTATGATCAGAAGTAAAGAAGTCACAGATGATGAACGTTCACGTGTTATTTCATTTATTCCATTATTTATTATCGGTGTGATTTTCTGGTCGATCCAGGAACAAGGTTCTAACGTATTAAACATTTACGCATTTACAGGCACAGATATGAAATTGAATTTATTCGGTTGGACGACTGATTTTGGTAAAACATACTTCCAATCAATCAACCCATTATTCATTGTGTTATTTGCGCCAGTACTGTCTTATGTTTGGAAGAAAATGGGAGAACGCCAACCAAGCCTTGCGACTAAATTTATTTGGGGTGCTTGGTTAGCAGGTATTTCATACATCTTAGTTGCGGTTGTTATGATGACATCTGGCGGTGGCACAGTATCCGTAAACTGGGTAATTCTGTCATACATCATTTGTGTTATCGGTGAACTTTGCTTATCACCAACAGGCAGCAGTGCCGCAGTTAAATTAGCACCAAAAGCTTTCAACTCTCAAATGATGAGCTTATGGTTACTAACAAACGCAACTGCACAAGCCATTAACGGAACACTTGTTAAATTAATTGAACCGTTAGGCTATCAAAACTACTTCTTATTCCTAGGTGTCCTAGCAGTAGTGATCGGCCTCATCGCATTTATGTTTGTACCGAAAATTATTAAAGGTATGCGTGGCATACGTTAACACATAGTAGAAGCATCAAACGCTATTCATAGTAGTGGTTTGATGCTTCTTTATTTATATATCTTCTAATTAAATTACTAATGAAGGGTTATATCGATACAAAAAAGACGGGCACCCCCGTCTTTAAAATTTGCTTATTTATTTCCTAAGAAATATTGCTCAACTTCTTTCCAGTTGTTAACGCGATCGAAGTCTTCATTGTGAATGTTATGTTGTGCAGTATACATCACTGGTTTCCCTGTAAAACGTGCCAGTTGTCTTGGGTTATCGTCAATTAAATAATCTGCTTTGACAATATTTTTTCTGCCACAGAAAACAAATTGTTGCGGATCTAAGAATGGGAAATGCACTCTTAACCATTCATATTTTTCATGGAATGAAGTCGGCACATCCATTGCGGCTGTCGCAATATAAATATCGTAGTGTTCAGCCAACTTCTTCACTACTTCTTGTGAATCTTTAATAACTTCTAGGTTCTTAAAGAAACCAGGTTGTTTTAATACTTCATCAAGTACCCCTTCATGTTCAGGCATAAAGTGACGCAATTTATTCCCATCTAATAATGCCTCTTTAATACCTAAATCTGTACGTTTATTCACTTCTTCAATCAATGCTTTGATTGTATCTGCTAAAACTTCATCCATATCAATCGCTATTGATTCTCTCTTCATCCTGATAGCAACTTCCTTTCCTTTTCTTCTCTTCGAGTATAGCATATTTATTTTATAAAGTTGTCAGGTGTGGTTTAAGAAAATGTTAAGTAAAAAAACAAGTATCTACACGAAATATTGTTGATACTTGTTTTAGTTAGCCATTATGCTTCAAAATCAAAGTTTTTAAGTACTTCAATCATTTTATCATTTTGTTCTGGGAAGCCGATGGTAATACGTACCCCAATTGGGAACTCACGTGTAATACATCCGACTTTTAGTAACGCTTTATATAAATCATGTGGACGTTTCGTATTCACGAAGACAAAGTTCGTTTGGCTGTCGAAGAAATGTTTGTTTTCAGGAATTTCAAAGAATTTTGCACGTTCTTCAGCATTTTTTTGTTGAATGTCTTTTAAGTAATCTTGATCTTGGTAAGCTGCGACTGCCGCATACTCAGATAAGCGTCCTACGTTAAATGGTGGACGAATAATATTATAGTTATGAATCGCTTCTTCTGTCGCAATGATATAACCGACTCTAAGACCTGCTAGCCCATATGCTTTAGAGAAAGTACGCATTAAGAATGCATTTGGGAAACGTTCTTGTAATTTTAACGTGTCCGGGAAATCTTCCGCAGTCACAAATTCAAAGTATGCTTCATCTACTAAAACTGGAATATGACTAGGCACTTTTTCTAAGAATGCTTCTAATTCATCATGTGTCACATATGTGCCTGTAGGGTTATTTGGATTACAAATCCACACTAATGCAGTGTCTTCATCAATCGCTTCTAAAATGCCGTCTAAATCGAATTGACCATTAGATTTTAAAGGCACTTGTACGACTTCAGCCGCTTCCACAATCGCATTATGGTAATACTGACCAAATGTCGCTTGGCTCGTCACAATCTTATCTCCAGGCGTTAACACAGCACGAGAAATCATTAAGATAACCTCATCTAAGCCTGCCCCAAATAAAATACGGTTTTCATTGATGCCCAACCCTTTCGCAATTTCTTTACGTAATGTCGGTGCACCTGTTTCAGGATAATACAATACTTCATCTACATGCGCCTTAATCGCTTCTTTCGCTTTAGGTGAAGGACCATATAAGTTTTCATTTGATGCTAGTTTATGTAATTCAATATCTAAACCGAATTCTTCTTTTAACGCTCTAGGTGATAAACCAGGTTGATACGCTGAGAGCTGTTTAATTTGTTCTTTCATCGATACATCTGCCTCCTCAAAATGTTGTTTCTAATAATTTTAAATTTACTGACAATTATATACCTTTAAGTGACCCTTTGGCAACGACAAATTTATAGTAACTCAGTTTAATGAAAATTAAAAAAGAAAGCCTGAGTTTCAATACCCAGACTTTCTCTCTTCTTACTTAACTAAATTGTGTTTCTCTAAATACTCTTTCGCCACATGATAAGGATCTTCATCTTTAACAGTAACTTTATAGTTCATTTCTTGCATCTCTTCATCAGTAATTTTACCTGCTAATTTATTAAGCGGTTTAATAATTTCTGGATGTTCTTTCAGATATTTCTCTTTAAACATTGGTGCACCTTGATATGGTGGGAATACATGTTTATCATCTTCTAGAATAACCATATCGTATTGTTTTAACTCTGCATCTGTTGAATAGGCATCAATTAAGTTAATGTCACCTTTTTCAACGGCTTGATAACGTAATTTGGGTTCCATTGTCCGTACTTTATTAAAGTTTAAATCGTACGCTTTAGAAATGGCTTTATAACCATCAGGACGGTCATTAAATTCTAATGTGAAGCCAGGTTTGATTTCACTTTCAACTTTATTTAAATCACCGATTGTTTTCAAACCATGTTTCTTCGCGAAGTCACGCTTTACAGCTAATGTATAAGTATTGTTGTATTTCATCGGTTTCAACATCGTCATATCTTCTTTTTTCTCTAAGCTTTGTTTTGCTTGTTCATAGACTTTAGCTTCTTCTTTGGATTTCAATGGTTCTTTAGTTAATTCACCTAGAACTGTTCCCGTAAATTCTAAATAACCATCAATATCGCCAGATTTTAAAGCGTTGAATAAGAATGATGTTTTACCCATGCCATCTTTAACATCCACTGTGTTGTCTGTTTCTTCTTCAATTAAAATCTTATACATATTTGTAATGATAGACGGTTCTGAACCAAGTTTACCGGCAATCGTAACTTTCTCACCTTTACCACCTAACATTGGAATAATAATGACAAGTGCTACAACTAACACGATTGTACCTAATGTAATCAATAACTTTTTATACGATAGTTTCTGCATGAAACGTAAAGCTAAATCGAAGACAATCGCTAAAATAGCAGCTGGAATCGCACCTAATAAAATTAATGAACTGTTGTTACGGTCGATACCTAATAAGATTAAATCACCAAGGCCACCTGCACCGATTAACGCTGCAAGTGTTGCAGTACCAATGATTAATACCATTGCTGTACGAATACCAGCCATAATAATCGGCATCGCAATCGGTAATTCAACTTTCGTCAAACGACGTCCAGGTTTCATTCCGATACCTTTCGCAGCTTCAACAAGAGAAGGGTCAACTTCCTTAATACCGGTATATGTATTACGAAGAATTGGCAGTAACGCATATACAACTAAAGCAATAATCGCTGGCACTGTCCCAATACCGAATAATGGAATCATTAAACCTAGTAAAGCAAGTGAAGGAATCGTCTGCATCACAGCAGCAACGTTGATGACCGCTTCAGAGAAATGCTTCGTCTTTGTCAGTAAGATACCAAGCGGTACCCCTATCAAACAAGCAATTAGCAATGCGATAAAAGAAATTTGCATATGTTCTAATAACGTACTCAGCAATTCTCCTTTTCGCTCTGAAAATGTTTGAAAGAATGCATTCATGATACGTCACCTCTCTTACTTTGAGCTAAAAACTTAAAGACATCTTCTCTTGTTAAGAGATGGTGCTGATCATGCTGCTTAATCACTACACTAGGATAATGTGTTAAATCTTCATATACTTTGTTTAAAGGCGTATCCGGCAACAACACTGGTAAATCATTTGGTGTATCAACTGTTTTAAGCTGTTTGCCTTGTAGAAGCTTTTCAAGTGTTAATTGAGACGTATCAGCATGGTCATATTGGTTAATAAACTGTCTTACAAAATCATTCTTAGGATGTTGCATAAAGCCATCTGGTGTATCGATTTGTTCTACACGTCCGTCATTAAACAAACAAATACGATCAGCTAATTTCATTGCTTCATTAATATCATGTGTCACAAAGACAATCGTTTTTCTGATTTTCGCTTGCAACTCAATCAAGTCTTCTTGTAAATTCGTACGACTAATCGGGTCTAAAGCACTAAAAGGCTCATCCATTAAAATCACTGGCGGATCTGCAGCTAATGCACGTACAACACCTACACGTTGACGTTGTCCGCCTGATAATTCATCTGGTTTACGATCGCGATATGTATCAGGATCTAGATTCACCATCTCAAGCAACTCATCAATGCGTTTGTCTATTTTTCCTTTGTCCCAACCTTTCATTTGCGGTACTTGGGCAATATTTTCCTTAACCGTCATATGCGGGAATAATGCGATTTGTTGAAGGACATACCCCATATCCCAACGCATTTCATAAACTGGAAAATCACTGATTGGCTTGCCCTTGAAATAAATATAACCTTTCGTCAAAGGAATTAATCTGTTAATCATCTTTAATGTTGTTGTTTTACCGCTGCCTGAAGGACCAATTAAAACGAAGAACTCACCTTCTTCAATGTTAAAAATGACATCTTCGACAGCCATTTTATTGCCGTATTGCTTCGAAACGTTTTTTAACTCAATCATGCATCGTCCACCCACATTCTTTTTCTATTTTAAAAAAGAACAGCAAGCTCACACTATCGTTAGCACAGTGAAACTTGCTGTTCTGTATTTAAATCTATTAAACTTGTGCTTTATAATTATGAATCGTTTCAATAAACTGAGGACAGTAATGTTTTAATTTATAACTGCCGACACCATCAATCGCAATCATTTCCTGTTTAGATTCAGGTTTACGTTTTGCGAATTCTTCAAGTGTAAAGTCTGTAAAGATACTAATTGGTGCTACATTTAATTTTTCACTGAGCTCTTGTCTGACTTGTACTAATGCATCAAACAATGCTCTATCGACACCTTCAATGGTATTGATATTGACTTTTTCACGAGATTTTTTCTTGAACGGTACGGTATAAATTTTTAAATCCTCACTTAGTATTTGCTTAACCTTTTTATCACAAGTTAAAACCTCATCATTTTCGTTTAAGAAGCCTTTGAAGCGCAATTCATCAATTAAATGACTGCATTCTGATGTTGTATATTCTTTCATAATACCGAATGTTGATAACTTATCGTATTGGTTATACTTGATGTAATCAGACAGTTCGCCTCTCAGCACTTGGATAATCACACCATAAGTCTCTTGTTGACGCATACGTACAATACAACTGATGATTTTCTTCGCTTCATTCGTCATATCATATGTTTTGTTTTCATTACGACAGTTACTACAACGGCCACATTCTTCTAATTTTTCATTTGGTTCAAAATAGTGAACCAATGTCGCTTCTAAACACTTCTTCGTTTTGGTATATTGAATCATCTTATTGAGTTTCTCACCCATTTTTTCTTTATAGTCATCATCACCCTTAGAAGATGAAATAAAGAATTGATGCAGATTAATATCACGTTCACTAAATAATAAGATACATTCACTAGTTAAACCATCTCGCCCTGCACGTCCTGCTTCTTGATAATAAGATTCTAAATCTCCAGGCATATTATAATGTATGACATATCTCACGTTAGATTTATCAATACCCATACCGAACGCATTCGTCGCAATTACTACTTTAATACGATCAAAGACAAAATCATTTTGCGCCTCATCACGTTCTTTATTCGTTAAACCTGCGTGATAAATAGCACTGCTGATTTTTTGGTCTTCAAACACTTGTTGTAGTTCTTCGACTTGTTTTCTTGTTGAACAATAAATAATTCCTGCTTGTTGTTGGTGTGCTTTGACATAATCCATCACAAATTTTTGCCTCTGATACGTTGGATTGACTTTAAAGACTAAATTAGGACGTTTGATACTCGTTTTGACTCGGTTCGCACTTGAGATATGCAGTCGTTCCATAATATCTCTTTGTACTTCTACAGTGGCTGTGGCTGTTAAGGCAGCAATCGCAAAGTCTTGCGGTAAGCAAAGCACTTTATCAATCACTTGTTGATAACTTGGTCTGAAGTCATGTCCCCACTTAGAAATACAGTGTGCTTCATCAAAAGCAACTAAGTGAATATCTAATCCATATAATAACTGCATAAATTGACGATTTTCAAAGCGCTCAGGTGCCGCGTATAAGAATTGAATCTTGCCTTGACGTAAATCTTCCTCAATCGCACGTTGTTCTTTTTGAGATAAACTGCTGTTTAAAAATGCAGCGTTAATCCCCATCGCTTTTAATTGATCGACTTGGTCTTTCATTAATGAAATTAATGGGCTAATCACAATTGTTACGCCGCCCATTATCAATCCAGGCACTTGATAACATAATGATTTACCGCCGCCAGTAGGTAATACCCCTAGCACATTCTTTTTGTCTAGTATTTTGGAAATAATCTCCCTTTGTCCTGGACGGAAATCTTTATATCCAAAATAGTGCGATAATGTCGTTTCCATAAAATTGACCCCTTATTGTTCTTTTAATTCTTCTAACTCGCTCCATCGTGTCATGTCATCTTCATATTGTGATTCTAATGCTTCTTTTTCAGTATTCAGCTCTTGAATTTTCGCATAATCATCACTCGCGTCTACCATCTCTTGTTCGATCTCTTCGAGACGTGCTTCTGTTTCTTCAATACGTTCCATAATCATGTCGTATTCACGTTTTTCTTTATAAGACAATCCCTTACGTTGTCTTTCTTTTTGAACTTTTGGTTGAGCTTTAGCAACTGCTTGTTGTTTCTCTTGTTCTTGTTTGTAGGTTTCATAATCTTCGAAACTGCCGATGACACGCTCAATTTGACCATCGTGCACATACCAATATTCTTGCGCAACTTTATTTAGGAAATAACGATCATGGCTGACAGTAATAACTGTGCCGCCGAAAGTCGCAATATAGTCTTCAAGAATAGTTAATGTTTCAGTATCTAAATCATTCGTCGGCTCATCAAGTAACAACACATTTGGTTGATGTACTAATAATCTCAGTAAATACAATCGTTTTTGTTCGCCACCGGAAAGCTTATAAACTTTTTTACCGTGCGTTGCGCTTGGGAATAAGAAACGTTCTAACAATTGCGTTACTGATACGGTTGTACCATCTTTTTCTTTCGCAACTTCACTTTCTTCTCTTAAGAAATCTATCACTCTGATATCTCTATCTAAACGTTCATCGGTTTGTTTAAAGTAAGCTGTTTTAACTGTTTGACCAATTTTCAGTTCTCCGCTAAAGTCTGTATCTTCTCCAGCTAATATATTTAATAACGTCGTCTTGCCTGCACCGTTAGGTCCGACAATTCCGATTTGTTGACCGTTTTGAATAATCTGTGTCACATGTTCAAATAACGTTTTATTCGCAATACGTTTCGACACATCATCTAGTTCAAAAACTTGTTTACCTAAACGAGAATGTGCCAAGTTCAATTGTCCGCTCTCACGTGTTGTTTGATTTTTAACTTGTGATTCTAAATCGCTGAATCGATTGATACGCGCCTGTTGTTTAGTTGTTCTTGCTTTAGCACCTGCGCGCATCCAAGCAAGTTCTTGTTTATATAAAGCACGTGCTTTTTGGTTTTGTTGCTGTTCAATTTGTTCGTTCTCGGCACGCATCGCGATATAGTCTTCATAATTTCCAGGATATGTCGTTAATTTACCTCTATCCAATTCAATAATACGTGTGGAAACTTCATTTAAGAAATAACGATCATGAGTTACAAATAATACAGTATGCGGATATTGTTTCACGTAGTTGATCAACCATTTAATCGAATCGAAATCTAAATGGTTAGTCGGTTCATCGAGTAATAATAGGTCTGGTTGTTCAATTAAGGTTTTAGCCAAAATAACACGCTTTTGTTGACCGCCTGATAAAGATTTAACCGATACAGACGTATCATGAATACCAAGTTTTGATAAAATCGTTTTAACTTCTGCACTATAGTCCCACGCTTCTGCTTGGTCCATTGCTTCTTGCATTTTCATCATGTGATTCAAGTTTTGGTCATTTTGCGTTTGGCTATATTGTTGTACCGCTTTTTCATAGTCTCTGATTAACTTTACAGTATCTGTGTCCGCACTCAAGACTTCTTCAAGTACTGTTCTGTCTTTAGTTAAATCTTGCTTCTGAGAAGAATAACGAATGCGATAGTCATTCGGACAATTCACTTCTGCTTCAAAGTCATCATCCAACCCTGCGATAACTTTCAATAATGTACTTTTACCTGTACCGTTAATCCCTACAAGTCCGATACGCTCATGCGCTGAAACAGATAAGTGCAAGTCATCAAAAATCACTTTATCTGCATAAGATTTATGTAAATGTTCAATTTTATACGCTTCCATGTTATGCCTCCACTTATGTTCAGTCCGTTCATTCAATTGAGTTTTCAACCTTTATCTCAATTTTCAGTTCTATATATTATACACCCTTTGCGCGTCAAAAGATACTGTTACAGGTTCATCTTAAGCGGATAATTGTATAAGTTTTGTAAAGGCGTAAATTCCAAAAAAAGCGGGCAAATCCTTAAGAGGATTCACCCGCTGTTGAAATGACTAAGTCATTGATTATTTTTTCTGAGAGCCTTTTGGTCCTGTTTTATATTGGTATTTAGATGGATTTACTTTTTCAAAATCCGGGTTCTTGTAGAATCTGAATAAGTCACCATTAAGAACGCTGTCACTCATTTCTAAGTCTTTCTCAACTTGTTGTTTATTTTTCTGCAAGTCAGCAGGTTCTTTTTCTAATGGTTCGTTCGTTTTATTATCAAATGCTCTACCATTCACATATTTATATTCAGGTGTGATAAAGTCACCGTTTCTGAATGGTACGACTTGTTTATGATCTTTAGATAATAAATCTGTACCTAACATTAAGAAGTTCTTAGTATTAATACCTTCTAAGTGAAGTAATGTCGGCATTACGTCAATTTGTCCACCATAAGTGTTGTCAACGCCGCCTTCTTTACCAGGCACTTTCATCCATAAACCAGTACGGTTCAAGTCCATAAATTTAGCTGGTGTAATTTCTTCCCCAATTAATTTTTCCATTGCTTTATTATGGTTTTCAGAAATACCATAGTGGTCACCGTAGATGACAATAACTGAGTCATCATAGATGCCTTGTTTCTTCAATTCATTGATATATTCTTCTAAAGCACTATCCATGTAGTTCGCTGTTTGTACATAACCGTCTACTGTCGCATCACCAGTGTTAGGTTTTTCAATTCCTGCTTCATCTGGTGATAATGTGAATGGATAATGGTTTGTCAATGTAATCAAGTGTGAATAGAATGGTTTTTTCATTTTAGATTGATATTCTGCTGATTCTTTAAAGAATGGTTTATCTTTCAACCCTAAGTTTTCAATGTTTTCAGGACTCATATCGTAGTAAGTCGCATCATAGAATTTATCAATACCGAAATGTTTGTAAACTTGATCACGGTTCCAGAATGTTTTGTAGTCACCGTGCATAACGTTGCTTGTGTAGCCACGTTTTTGATCAAGAATTGCTGGTAATGATTGATACGTATTAGAACCTTTCAATGAGTACGCTGAACCTTGCGGCAAGCCATATAAGCTGTTATCCATTGTGAATTCAGCATCTGATGTTTTACCTTGTCCAGTTTGGTGGAAGAAGTTTGGATAATATTTATAACCTTCTTGTCCTGAAGACAATTTGTTAAGGAAAGGTGTCACTTCTTTACCATTGACTTTTTTATTGATCAAGAAAGTTTGGAAACTTTCTAAATGGATTTTAATAATGTTTTTCTTTTTACCTGCACCATAATATTCTGGGTTAGGTTCTACTTCTGCTTGTCTTTGTTTTGTGTAGTTCAATACTTTTGTTAAATCATCTTCAGAGGCCATTGCTTTTTCTTGATGGTTTTGAATTGATTTCACACCATCATAAACTGTGAAGTTATAAGGGCCAAGATATTTAACTAAGTATTTATGGTCGAATGTACGTGTTAATAATTCAGGACGGTCAGTTTCTGCAAATGCTAAGTTCAAGAAGAATAAAGCAACTGAAACTGCCATTACAACTGGAACAAATTTCTTGCTGAAAGTACGTGTATCTAACCATTTTGATTTAAAGATCAAAATAAATAGATAAATGATTGTATCTAAGAAATACACGAAATCGTACCATTTGAATGACGCAGATACTGCGCCTCCCATAGATTCAACGTTACCTACTTGGTTTAAAGTACTGAATGTTAAAAAGTCTGAGAAGAATCTAAAGTAAACAACGTTTGCATATAGCAAGAAAGTTAATAAGAATCCGCCGATGAGCATAAACCAAAACGCCTTCTTACCTTTAAAGAACAAGAATACGCTTAGAATTAATGCGAGTAAGCTGTATGGATTCATTAACAAAATCAAGTTTTGGACTAATCCTTTAACTCCTAAAGAAAAATCAACATAATAAGCAAAGTATGTCTTCAAACTTACTGTTAAAACAGTCAGTAAGAAAAAGACAAAAATGCTTATTTTCTTTTTCTGCAGACTCATGTGTGTCTCCCCCGTTATTGTTATTTAGTATTCAATCAATCATCAAACAGTACCATTTCCCGTTTACATTTTAGTATTTGTTATAGAAAAGATTGCTGCTCAATGGCCAATCAATTAAAAGCGAAGCAGTCTTCAGCTGCTTCTAATCTCTGTATTTTCAGTTATTGCGTCATTTTTCATTTTAATTTCTCTAATTTATATTCATCAAAAATTTACATTGCCTACTTCTTTGTAACACTATTGTAACAAAAATCACGTAGTACAGTAACTAAATATAGAACATTTCACACGACATTTCAAGCGAAAACCCAGTCAAAATAAACATATTACACTTTATTTTTTCTATGTTAATTTAATGCTAAGCGAAGATAAAAAGCTTTCATAATGCATGTTAAGGTTGTTCGCTTTTATTTTGAATTCGGATTAATAATATAAAATTATACAGGAAGTCACACACGATTGAATCAGACTCCAGCCTTAGAATTAAGATATTTGTTTTATGCATTAAAAAAACTGAGAAAGCGACTATCTTTCTCAGTTGATTCATTCAAAGTAACGTATCATATTATTTATTCATTTCTTGCATCATACGGTATTCAATCCCATGAAACAGTTGTTGTAACCAACTGCTATATTTCATTAAGTTATTTTCCGCAGTATAAATATCAATATATTGGAATTTCAAACGTGCACCTTGTGGTTTTTGCGCAAGTTTTGTTAAATGATAGCTCGCAATCGTACCTAGTTGCGGATAACTTCCTAAAGTGTAGTGGTCATTCAATAAGATAATTGGTGATCCATCACGCTTCACTTGAATCGTACCACGTTTTACTGATTGGTGCGGTGGCATATCATCATAAAAGGCTTTAACTGGATCTCCTTCTAGAATCATCCCAGCACGATTTGCTTTACTAGTTACTTTATATTCACCATATGTAAAGCGATTTAAAGTTTCTTCATCAAAGTCCTCTGCCCCTTTATTTAATACTACATGGAACATATCAGACATATAGTTGAAAGAAAGTGCGTAACCATCAATACCCCAATCTGTTTTATGTGTTACTTTCAAGTTATCGAATAACTTCAGATGACGCTTAGTATAGTTGCGTTTCATATTAATCGCATCGCCTGCTTGCAATGCACGACCTTCGTAACCACCAATTTTAGATAAGAAATCTGTTGAAGTTGAGCCTAGCCACTCTTCAAGTTCTACGCCGCCGCCGATTGCTAAATAGACACGAGACGTACGGTTAGATTCAGAGAACTGTAAGACATCGCCTTTTTCCACTAAATACAATTTATTTGGCAAAATACGCATGTTTTGTGTCCATGCTTTAAAATTACCGCCAGAAAGCGCAATTAATGTCGGTTCAGTAAATCGAATACGGGCCATTTTAGTCGTCATCTCTAATGTTGCTTCATTTTTATCATTCGCAACCAAGCGATTCGCAATTTCATGTGCTAAGAAATCAATTGCACCGCCAGGAATGACACCATCATGCTCGTAACCTTGACGGCCAAAGTCTTGGAAGCTTGAAAAAAGTCCTGGATTTTCAATTATGATTGACATGATTCACGGCCTCCTACAGTTTCGTTTTCAGGTTCAGCTGGCGTGAACCGTACAGTGTCGCCTAATTTTAACAAAGTGAAATCTTCTTTTTCTGGGTTGAATAAACGAACAGGTGTATAACCGATCACAAGCCAGTCACCGTATGTATCAGTTGTGACTACACCACATTTCTTACCTTCAAGGATAACAGAACCTGCTGGAATAAATTTCTGTTCATCTCCTGTATGGTTAACATAAATACGTTCATTTAATCCTGTTAAATACGGGAATCCTGGTGAATAGCCCATCATAGATACGAAGTATGTTTTATTCGCATGCAATGAAATGAACTCTTCTTCGCTCATTCCGAAGTATTCTACCAATTCTGCTAAATCCGGGCCATACTCGCCCCCATAATAAACTGGTAATTCTACAGGCATTTTTACCGCATCCCCATGTCTCACTTCGATTTTGATAGAGTGCAGTAAGTCTGTCATATATTGGAATGGTGAGGTAATATGATGATGCTTCATCATATCTCGTGCATTATAGACAATCATCATATCAGATTCAGTCGGCACGATTTCTGTAATAAATGGATAATTTTGTTCTAATAGATAAGAACGTAATGCTAACAGATCTTCTGTTGTATGTTGTGTGACTTCTTTTTCCACAGAAACCACAATTGCTTTGTCACCTTGACTATAAATTTTCATAATGCACCTCTAGTCTTCATTGATTATAAAAGATATTAAGTAACCTCAAAATATACGTCATCATCATCTTCATAAAGTAATATATGAGCACGAGTTGGATAAGCAGCATTACACCAACAACGGCTTTTGCTGCTAAAGGTTTCTGTTGTTGTAGGAAATAGCGTGCCAACCGCTTCGCAACCCATATTACCGCAACGATTAATATCAGGACAATTCCAATCATGCTGTCACCTTTTTATACCCTTCTGCTACTTTCAAGTTTAATCATACTTAATTTTAAAGATTAATCTGTATCTCGGCAACCTCTCGCAAGCTATTTATCAAGAAAAGCTCCGCTTCATGTGATTCTAATTTTTCTCTTAACTCATCTATCGTATAATCTTTTTCTTCCACTTTACCCTCGTCTAATAACTGTTCACGCATGCATCCTTTTAAGAAATCATTTTCAAAACAGGGCGTATAGTATTTACCTTCTTCTTTAACCAATACATTGCCGATATCAAATTCTAAAACTTTACCTTGCAAATTATAAAAAAGTACGACATCAGTTTCATGAAGATGTTCTACATGTTCACGATGAGACGTTTTATTGACATATTGCCAATTTGGATAATCCGAACGCATCAATTGCGCTTGAGCAGTGAAGCTACTTTTTTCAGGCAAGTCGACACATTGATAAGTCAGTTCGCCAGATTCATCTGCCATGACTTTCAAACGATAGATGCCTGTTGGATATTCATTTTTAATACCTGCGATAAACGCTTCCCATTTAACTTCAGGTAATGGGATAGAAAGTTGCTTCGCTGACTGTAAAATACGCGCTTTGTGATAATCTCGACGTGGAATTTTTCCTTCGGATAATCGCATTGTCTCAAATAAATACATCATTATCACTCCAATATTCTAGTTTTCGCTTCAAACTCTGCGACTTCTGCTTCTGGATCTGAATCAATCGTGATACCTGCACCTACACCATAGACTGCTTCGCCTTCAATATACTGCACTGTACGTATCGGCACATTAAATATGGATGGACCGTTTGGAATCATTAACCCGATGGTACCACAATAAACATGTCGCGGTGTACCTTCTAATGCTTTAATATAGCGCATTGTATTTAATTTAGGTGCACCAGTAATCGAACCGCATGGAAAGAGTGCAGTCAAAATACGATGTAATGAAGTTGCTTTCGGCAATTGCCCTGTGACCATACTCGTCATTTGAAAGACGGTTTGATAACGTTCAATATGAAACGGTTGATACACTTTTACACTACCTGGCTTTGAAATACGTGCAATATCATTACGTAATAAATCAACAATCATTACATTTTCTGCTTGATCCTTTTTAGACTGTGCTAATTGTTGATAATAATAGTCATCCTCTGTTTTATCTTTCCCTCTCGGCATAGTCCCTTTCATCGGTTTACTCAATACCACATCTTCCATATTCTTAAAGGAACCTCTTTGAAAGAACAGTTCAGGAGAAATTGATGCGATTTGTAATTCATCTGTATCAAGCAATGCTGTGTAGTTGCCATGACTGCTTCGTGTTAAATAATCATACATCTCGCTAATCGGCATACGAATGCGGTCATACATACGTGTTGTGTAATTCACTTGATATGTATTACCTTCTACAATTGCTGCTTGAACTTGTTGGATATGTTGAATCATAGTTGATTTAGTCAAGCGGAACTCAAAGTGCGGACGTGCAAATATAGTCTTATCTTTTACTTCTTCCCTTGTTTCAGGCACTTCAAATATATAGGCTGCTGCGTAAACATAATTGGAAGTTTCAGGTAGATGAACTGCCATTTCAGAATTAAAGGCAGGTGCTGCTTCATAAGGTAAGTACACACAAACAAAATGTCCCGATAGTTGCGCGTGTTCAGCGAAATCAATAACTTCATGTACTTCACTTAAATCATAAGCAATCTTCTGTTCTAAAATAGTATTAAAACTATATTGATACTGCTTACAATCTGTTTCATCTGTGTAATATCTATAATTAAAGTGCGCGTGCAATGTTTTCACCTGCCTGTTGAAGAAATAGTCTGATTTGTGCATGGCCGTATTCACTTAAGATAGATTCAGGGTGATATTGCACACCATAAATCGGATAACTTTTATGCGCCACTGCCATCACAATTTGTTCTTCATTATATGCTGTAACTTCTAGCTCACTTGGCATACGCAATGCATCTGCACATAAGGAATGATAGCGCATGACATAAAATTGCTTAGGCAACCCAGCAAAAATGCCTTGCTCATTTGTCGTAATCAACGTCGTGTGTCCATGCACAGGACGTGAACTATGAATAATAGCGCCGCCATAATGTTCAACCATTAATTGAAATCCTAAACATACACCTAAAATAGGTACACTGTCTTCAAAGTTATTAATGACATCATGTAAAATCGGATAATCACTTGGACTTCCTGGGCCTGGGGAAATCACAATCGCATGTGGCTGCATTGTTTTCAATGCCTCTATATTTACATCATCCACATCAATAACTCTCACATCTTCATTACTTTCTGTTTTCAGATAATCTACTAAGTTATATGTAAATGAGTCTTTGTTGTCTATCATTATAATCATACTCAACTTGTCCCCTTACTCAACATTCTATTTGTTTCGTCGAACAATGCTTTTAACTTCATTTTACAAGATGTCACATGATTTTGTAATAGCAGAAGCAGAGACACCTTGATTTTACCTAGGAAATATATTATTCTATCTATCGACATAGAAACACAGAGGTTCCTAGCTGATACCCTCTATAAAAAACTAGACTTTTACTTTCAATCGTCTATCTTTTATAGAGATAGTCAATATACTACGTCATTGTCTATATCAACTCGAACCTAAAAGCGTTATTTTGAATTATCAAGATACACGCACTTTAGCGTTCGAGTTTTTTTATTGATTTAGCTAGGTCATCACTTTAAAGGAGAGATTGACTTATGGCACCCCATAAACTTGATGATGATAAAGCACTCGTCGTTTTCAGCGGCGGACAAGACAGTACGACTTGTCTCTTTTATGCGAAGGAAAAATTTAAAGAAGTAGAACTTGTGACTTTCCAATATGGTCAACGTCACGATACTGAAATTGAAGTCGCAAAACAAATTGCACAAGAACAAGGATTAAAACATCACATTTTAGACATGTCTTTATTATCTCAACTCACACCGAATGCGTTAACTCAACATGATTTACAAATTGAAGATACTGATGATGGTGTACCGAACACCTTCGTTCCAGCACGCAACTTATTATTCTTATCATTTGCAGGTGCTTTAGCTTATCAGATTAAAGCACGTCATATTATTACTGGTGTATGTGAAACAGACTTTTCTGGATATCCAGACTGTCGCGATGATTTTGTGAAATCCATGAATGTCACATTAAATTTATCGATGGATAAGAATTTTGTGATTCACACACCACTGATGTGGTTAGATAAAAAAGAAACTTGGGCATTAAGTGATGAACTTGGTGTCTTAGATTATGTAAGATATAACACATTGACTTGCTATAACGGGATTATCGCAGATGGCTGCGGTGAATGTCCGGCTTGTCAATTACGTGCACGCGGTTTAAACGCTTATTTAGCAGAAAAAGGAGTGAACTGATTTGTTACAACAAATTTATCCAACAGTTGTCCATCCCTATGCTTTCGAATTAAATAAAGACTTCCATTTCGCAGCTGCACACTATATTCCTTGCGAAGATGCAGGTAAATGTGTACGTACACATGGCCACACATATTTTGTTAACTTGACTATCGTTGGTGACGAGCTTGATCATAGTGGTTTCTTAATCAACTTTGCAGCGTTGAAAAAGCAAATTCATGAACAGTTTGATCATTATTTATTAAATGATTTACCGCAGTTCAAAGATAAAATGCCATCTACTGAAGTGGTTGCACAAACCATTTGTCAGCTTACAGAAGAGATTTTAGAAAAACAGCCGAACCGCCCTAAATGTGCACAAGTTTATTTACGCGAAACACCATCCAGCTATGTGGTTTATCGTCCTAAGGAGTTCCGTCATGGCTAAAATTCCAGTATTAGAAATTTTCGGACCGACCATTCAAGGTGAAGGACGCGTTATCGGGCGTAAAACAATGTTTGTGCGGACTGCTGGCTGTGATTATCGATGCAGCTGGTGTGATTCCAGTTTCACTTGGGATGGCAGTATGAAAGATGAAATTCAAATGATGACTGCAGAAGAAATTTATGACCGTCTTTATGAAATCGGCGGTGATTGCTTTAATCACGTCACAATTTCAGGTGGTAACCCTGCGTTAATCAAAGGGATTCAAGATTTAGTAGACCTTTTTGAAGAAAAAAATATCGAAAGTGCCTTAGAAACACAAGGCAGTCGTTTTCAACCATGGATGCGTCAAATCAATGATTTAACCATCAGTCCTAAACCGCCGAGTTCAGGTATGAAACCGAACTTGCAAATACTAGATGAAGTGATTGATCAATGTGTTAAAGAAACATTAAATCTTAAAGTTGTTGTCTTTGATGATGAAGATTATGCATTCGCTAAACAAATGCACCATCGTTATCCAGATATCCCATTTTATCTACAAGTCGGCAATCCTTACTTAGATGATGAAGTAGAAAATCATACAGCACGTTTACTTAAACGTTACGAGGATTTGGTAGAAAAAGTCATGCAAAGCAACGATATGAATCAAGTCTATGTTTTACCACAACTGCATACATTACTTTGGAGTAATATGAAAGGTGTTTAAGTTTCGGGCTGCAGAATGCCCGAGCTTTTTTAGTTTTAAAGTGTTTTCAAATGCTTAAATGTACTGAAATTGGTATAATATTCCAGTGAATATTAGAAGTCAGGAGACGCACCCTATGCTCATATACATAATTATCAACATTGCGATTATATCAGCTTCCATTTTGATTGATATGTATTTACAATCTAACAATCAAGTCAAATTAAGTACGATTCTTATTGCAGTTTCTATAAACAGTGTAATTAATCTTATCGTTATCGGAAAGTTTGATTTTATTTCGCATGCGATGGTGGCTTTTATACTAATCTGGACATTACTTGCGCTGTTGACTGATCGGAAGTTTAAACCTATTACATTTAAAACCCAAAAATTTATGGCCTTTATAGTCTTCACTTTATTGAGTCTCTCATTATTCATCGTATTCAATACAAGTGAGAAATCCTTTTATATGTCAGTTCCATATTTAGCACCTGTTTTCTTTATAATCGGCGCATCTTTCATCTTCTTAACCATCTTTCAAAGTTCAGAAGATACAACTTTTCGTAGTTATTTTATGAAAAACAAACCTAAATCACTGACAATCGGTACACTATTAATTATTATTTCATTCCTTGTAATGAATTTATTAACTCCTTTTTGGTATGTTTACCTTATTATTTACTTAATATTAATTTTATTTATGTTGTGGACAAAACCTTTCTACAAAAATTTTGATTAATGATGATTATTCTATACGAATTAGTGGTATTAGATAACAAGTACAATAAAAAAGTATTGTCAGTATTGAATTAGGAGGCTACTATTATGGGATTAATATTAATGATTATCGTCGGAGGCCTAATCGGTTGGTTAGCCGGCGCAATTTTAGGTAAAGATATTCCAGGAGGAATCTTAGGTAACATTATTGCTGGTATTGTCGGCGCTTGGTTAGGCTCAGCAATCTTTGGTGATTGGGGGCCATCACTAGGCGGTATTGCGATTTTCCCAGCATTAATCGGTACAATTTTATTAATTGTAATCCTTTCATTAATCTTGGGTGCAATCCACAAAAACAAAAGAAAATAAGACTTAGTACTTAATGAGTATTAATTACTAACTTGCAGCAGCATCATTCATTTGAATGGTGTTGCTGTTTTTTGTTTCATTTTATTAAATAACCTTTAATTTAATTGCGCATCATTTTCTCTTTAATAGTATTACATATCTTTTGTTTGATACAATGAAGAAAAAGTAGAAGGAGTGCGAATCATCTTGAAGAAGAATGTGAAGTTGAATAACGATGTTAAAATCCCCCGTATTGGCTTAGGAGTCTACAAAATTGATGAAACACATATGGAATCTGCTGTAAAAGCTGCTGAAGACTCAGGTTATCGTGCTTTCGATACAGCTTATTTCTATTTCAATGAAAAGGAATTAGGCGAAGCAATTAAAAATAGCAAAGTTCCACGCGAAGACCTCTGTATTACGTCAAAGCTGTGGAATGATTATCAAGGTTATGACAGCACAAAAGCTTACTTTGAGAAATCATTAGAAAATCTTGGCGTAGATTACTTAGATATGTTTTTAATTCATTGGCCATGTGAAGCAGACGGCTTATTTATTGAAACATATCAAGCAATGGAAGAACTTTATAAAGAAGGACGTGTTAAAGCAATCGGCGTCTGCAACTTCCAACAACATCACCTAGAAAAATTAATGGAACATACTGAAATTGTACCTGCAGTCAATCAAATCGAATTCCACCCATACTTAAATCAACAAAATTTACAAGATTTCTGTGATAAACACGGGATAAAAGTCACAGCTTGGATGCCTTTAATGCGTGGACGCGGTTTATTTGAAGATCCAGTCATCGCAAAACTAGCTGAAAAATATGAAAAAACACCAGCGCAAATCATCTTAAATTGGCATTTAATGCATGATAGAATTGTAATTCCTAAGTCTCAAACTCCTTCAAGAATCAGTGAAAACTTTGAAGCAATCGGCTTTGAATTACGAGAGAAAGACGTTAAAAAAATCGATCAATTAAATCAAAACTTACGCCAAGGCAAACATCCTGATGATGTTAGAATTGGCACACTAAAATAATTGTCTCTTAAACATCCATTTTATAAGCAAGAACATATTGCGTTGAATCAATGTATTATGTTCTTGCTTTTATACGTCTATTTTACTTTCTTACTGATATTGGGAATCATTTTCAATTATTCAGAAATTTGTCACAAATGATTGATTTACAGTTCCTTTACACTTATAGTATCAAAGGTAACATTTTTCTTGTGCATTTTAATATTAATAGCCCTTCTTTGCGTTACTTTAATCTCTATACAGGTAAATTTATAATAAATTTCCTTGAAGTTTTTGTAAGTATTACAATAATACTTTTAATTTAGAACACTTTTTGTTTTTATTTATCACTATTCTTCTTATAATAGAGGTGAGTCGAAAAGGAGCGTATATTATGATTACTAAAACTGATATTGTGGCGAACGTTGTGACAGATTATCCTAAAACTGCTGATATCTTCAAACGTTCTGGTATAGATTTTTGTTGTGGCGGCCAAGTTTCTATTGAAGAAGCTGCGAAAGATAAAAAGAGAGTTGTTTTAGAAGATTTATTAGCTGAACTTGATGAAGCAAGTAAACAAAATGCCGGAGGACAAGGTTTAAATCCAAAATATTTAAGCATCCCTTCTTTAATTCAATACATCCAAGATGCATACCATGAACCAATGAAAGAAGAGTTCAAAAACTTAACACCTTATGTGACTAAACTTGCGAAAGTTCATGGTCCAAGTCATGAGTACTTATTAGAATTGAAAGATTTATATACAACATTTAAAAACAACATGCTAGAACATACACAAAAAGAAGATGAAAAAGACTTCCCTCAACTTATCGCATTTGCAAATGGAGAAAATGTTGACAATGTAGAAGCGATTATCGAAGATTTAACTGCAGATCACGATAGTACAGGCAATTTATTACGTAGAATGAATGAAATCACAAATGATTTCCAACCACCTATTGAAGCATGCGGTACTTGGCGTTTAGTATACACGCGTTTAGCTGCGTTAGAAAACGCAACTTTACAACACGTACATTTAGAAAACCATGTTTTATTCGAAAAATGTCGTGAACAATTACAACAAGGCTAATTAACATTTATATTTAGCATGAATATTTATATAACTAAACAGACAAGGCTGAAGATGTAACGATATCTTCAACCTTGTCTGTTTTTCTTTTTAATTCATTAGAGGCTCGTTCTTCTCTTTTATTTTAATACTTACTTTTATTTTCTATGTTTCTTCTTGCACTTCTACTGCTTTATAATTTTGGCAACGATACTATCATCGTAGTCCCTACTTCAGGTTCACTTTCAACTTGAATCGTACCGCCGATTTGTTTTACAAGTTCTTGTGTAATATATAATCCTAAACCAGAACCCCCAGTATGATAATTTCTGGAATCTTCAACTCTGAAAGTGCGTTCAAAAATACGCTTGATATCTTCTTTCGCAATTCCGATACCTTTGTCTTTGATGTAAACTTGAATATGTTTGTCGCTTTCTGCAAGACAAATATAAATCGGACTCCCAGACGGCGAGAAGTTCATCGCATTATCAATTAAATTGGTAATAATACGTTCTAAAGGTTGCGGATATTGTTTGAAAGGTGCTAGCTTATCACAAAACTTAACTTCTAAATGTCTGTTGTCTATTTTCATGCGTTGTTCATAGCCGTTTAGTATATTCAATAACAATTGATCAATTTGAATCATTTCTACTACATACGTATTCGGAGCATCTAACGTTGCGACATGTGTTAACTCATCAAACATTTTAGATAGGCGATTAGATTGTTTGATTAAGGTATCATAGGCTTCTTGACAATCCGTTTGTGAGTGAACGACGCCATCTTTTAAAGCTTCTGAATACGAAATAATACAAGAGAGCGGTGTTTTTAAATCATGCGCTAAGTTTTGAATCAACTCATACTTCTCTTGTTGTTCTGATTTGATTTGTGCCATTTGTTTGGTAATCTCATGTGCCATTTTATTAAAGGAATGACTCAGTTCTTTAATTTCTCTCGGCGAAGTAAATTGTGTAGGTTCCATCTCGTAGTTACCATCTGCGACTTGTTTCGTTCTGACATTAAAATGCTTAATCTTTTGAACAAGCGGTGTTAAAAAGAAACTGCATATAAATAAAGTTAAACAACTCGATACAATAGCACTAATCGTCAATAATACAGTTGTATGACCATTAAACAACATAAGTTTATATGCGATGCCAAGTATGGTAGAGGCCAATAATACACTGGATAATACACCAATAATTACTTGTGTTCGGATTGAAAACATTTAGTCTACTTTCCTTTCGAACTTATAACCCAGACCCCAAACTGTGGTAATGGTATATGCATCGAAATGAAATTGTTCGAACTTTTCCCTGATGCGATGTATATGTACATTGACTGTACTCGCATCTTCGTAATAATCATAACCCCATACTTCTTCTAACAATTGCGATTTAGATATCGCTTGATTTTCATGTGTTGCTAAATACCACAACAATTCAAATTCTTTAATTCTCAAGTTAACTATAGCTCCATTAATTTCTACACTTTTCTGCTGATCATTCAACTTTAAAGTATCAAATGTTAGAGCAGTTTGTGCTGTCTGGCTGCGCTTAACACGGCTTAACAAATTATTTGCACGCAACACGAGTTCTCTGGGACTGAAAGGCTTCTTCAAATAATCATCCGCGCCGAGTGTCAAAGCATAAATAGTATCATGTTCTTTCGTTTTTGCAGACATGTAAATAAACGGAATGTCGAGTTGTCGTTGCTTCATTTCTTTAATCACTTCATAACCATCTACATTCGGCATCATGATATCTAAAATGATTAAATCGATTGACGGATCAAGCTGGTTCAAAGCATCTTCTCCATTATGTGCGGTTAATACTTTATAACCTTCATATTCAAAATAAGTTTGGCAGATGTCGACCATGTCTTGTTCATCATCAACGATTAAGATTGTGTTCACGTCTTGTATCACCTTTTTCTTTAATATATGCGATTACAGCACTCAATGAAATTTGTTTTAATAAGTTTTTATTCATTAACAATATAATAAAGAGTGCTAATTGAACAGGATACGTAAATATCATATCTGATAAAATATAATTTAGCATAACAAAGGCGCCAAAGAAACTTGCAATATGTGACAGAATTCCTAATATTAACCCTAAACCAATCGCAATTTCCCCTAAAGGTATAATTACATTAAAGACGGGAGCACTGTGCGCAACAATATGTTCAAAAAAGAGTTTGAACCAGACAGGAGAATCTTCATTCTTAATCACAACAGGTATCAGCGGTTCTATTTTAAAACCACCTGTTAACTTCTCCCAACCTTGAGCTAAAATATAACCGCCGGCTACGATGCGTATTAAAAATAAAATTACGAGTTCAATCGTACGTAGATAACGCTTCATAAAATCACTTCTTTTCTCGTTGAATTATTACTATAATGTTCTATTTTACTTTTGCGGCACCGAAGATAACGTGTGCTTTCTTACAATAAATAGTCACTTCATTATATTGATCTAAATCTGCATCTTTGATGTCGAAAGTTTGAGTTGGTTTATTATAATCCACCATTTCTAGTTGTTTACCTTCTTTGATATTGCCGTCTTTTGTCAGATAGACATATAAATCTGGACCTTTCGCAGATTTAAAATCAGTCAACTTAATTTGATGATTTTCAATTTTAACGTGACCAGATACTTCTTCTTCACCTGATTTAAACTCACCTGTCAGCACTTTGTGATAATCATGTTTGTGTTCATGTGAAGTCTGTTCCGTTTTCTCTTTTGGCTGTTCATCCTTTTGATTATTACAACCTGCTAAAGCAATACTAGTTGCTAAAAGTGTTGTGGCTAATACATATACTTTACTATTCATTATAAACCCTCATTTCATTTTATTTTTGTAATGATTAAGCTTATTATAAATGAGGGTTATATATCATACCATTAACTATTTATTAACTAAGTTATAACTTCAATTCATGTCAGATTTGTGTCTGAACACTAAAAAACCCTTTTAAACCTAGCACTCTCAGTGCGGTCTAAAAGGGTTCTGACTGTGTTTCGATTATTCATCGTTATCTCTTTTACTTCTTTTATTATTGCTATCATCGTCTTCATCTTCTTCTGAAAGAGACTGACGTTCAGCGTTATATTCATATTTTAAAATGACTGTGATGATTTGGTGATTTTCAATATCTGAAATAATCCAGCGATCAAAATACGTATCGACGTAGTCATTTTTCTGTAAGTTCGTGTTATGTGCTTGTAACCATCCACCGATGGTATCGATATCTTCAGAATCATCAAACTCAATACCTAATTGATCTGTTAAATCTTCTAGCAACACACGACCATTGATTTGGTATGTGTCATCATTTAATTTAATCACATCATTTACTTCATTATCATCAAATTCATCACGGATTTCACCCACGATTTCTTCTAAGATATCTTCCATTGTTAAGATACCAGCAGTTCCGCCATATTCATCAATTACTAAACTGATGTGTACACGTTCGCGTTGCATTCTGATTAATGCATCACTAATACGTGTTGTTTCTGAAATCAACGGTAATTCATGAATATAATTTGCAATCTTGATAGGCTTGCCTGAAGCATATTCTGTTAAGAACTCCTTCACATTAATAAAGCCTTTGATATGGTCTTTGTCGCCGTCTTCTGTAATTGGGTAACGGGTAAATTGGTATTCTCTAAGTGTCTCTAACAATTCGTCTACAGTAAAAGGTTCATTTAAAGTGACCATTTGTGTTCTTGGAACCATGACATCTTTCGCTTGTCTCTCATCGAATGAGAAAATATTTTGCATATAAGCAAGTTCTGTCTGGTTAATCTCACCGCTGTTATAGCTGTTGTTGATAATCATTTTAATTTCTTCTTCTGACATCGCGTCATTATTTTCATCTGGATCAATACCAAATAGACGGATAATCATACGTGCTGAACCATTCATTAACCAAATTAACGGTTTCATGATTAAGCCGAAATAATAAAGCGGACGTGCATAAAGTAACGCAACTTTCTCAGTGTGCTGAATCGCAAATGTCTTTGGTGCTAACTCACCTAATACTACATGCAGATATGTCACAACTAAGAATGAAATAACGATTGAAATAGTTGTATTTAATGCATCAGGTAATGGTATCAGTTCAAAAATAGGATGTAATAATTTAGAAAAGACAGGTTCACCTAACCAACCTAGTCCTAAAGATGTAACAGTGATACCTAGCTGACATGCTGATAAATAATAGTCAAGATTTGATATCATTTTCTTAACGACAGCTGCACTGCCGTTACCTTCTGCAACCATTTCTTCAATTTTAGTAGCTCTGACTTTCACCAAAGCAAATTCTGATCCAACAAACACAGTAGTCAGTGCGATTAAAAATATAAATATTAACAAGTTTATTATGGTCGTACTATCCAATTAGTTCCCTATTGCTAGGGATTCACCTCCAAGTTATATGCCGCTATGTACGGCAATGATGTTTAGCGCATCGTTTTGAGCAATGTGACAAATGCTTAGTTCATCCTTCCCATTTCCACAGCGACACCTCCCAACTAGCGTAAAATCTAACAAGATTATCATATCATAATCACTATTGAAATAGTAATTTTTTCAGACTGAATTCAAGTTATTTTTTTGTATTTTATGATACCTCTTTAAAAATAAAAATAAACAGCTAAGAAGCGAGTCAGCCCGATAAACAGGCTGTCTCTCTCTTAACTGTTTATTCGAATATACATTTACCTACCACAGTAAATTAGATTCGTGATGCGTGTCATTTCTAATAGCACGCCTTTACTATAATGCGCTAAATCCTCGTAAAATTCAACTCATTATTCATCCATTGATTCAGATGCGGCAATTTCGTCTGCTGTCGGTTTACGTTTAAGGAATCCATAAATAACTGCAGAAATCGCTGCGCCGACTAAAATGGCTAGAATCGTTTGTAATGAGTGTGAGAAGTCCGTACCTAAGATAACAAAGATACCGCCATGCGGTGCACCGATAGATGAACCTAAACCAAGAGCAATCGCACCACCGATACCTGAACCTACCATCATAGATGGGATAACACGAATCGGGTCAGCTGCCGCAAATGGAATCGCACCTTCTGTAATGAATGATGCCCCCATCACAAAGTTAGGCAAGATTGAACCACGTTGTGTTTTTGTAAACTTACGTTTAAAGAACAACATTGAAAGAGCTAACGCAATCGGTGGAATCATACCGCCGACCATTGCTGCTGTAATAGGTGCAGCGTTACCTTCTGTTAATGCTGCTGTTGCGAAGACATAAGCTGCTTTGTTAAATGGACCACCCATGTCAATTGCCATCATAGCACCAATGACTAAACCAAGTAACATGATATTTGTACCTGATAAACTGTTTAAACCATTTAATAATAAATGATTGACCCAAGCTGCTGGTGGATTAAATACATAAACCATCAACAGACCTGTAATTGTTACAGATAGAATTGGATAAATTAATGTCGGTTTTAAACCTTCAAGTGATTGTGGCATACGACGCGTCATCACTTTGATACCTTCTGTTAAATAACCTGCTAAGAAACCGGCAATAATACCGCCGATAAATCCAGAGTCACCGCTCATTGCTAACATACCACCAACTAAACCAGCTGCCATACCTGGTTTTTCAGCAATACTACGAGCAATGAATGCTGATAGAATTGGAATAATTAAGAAGAACGCACTGTTCTTACCAATGTTCCACAGTTGTTCTGCGAATGCATTATACTCTGAAGATTTCGGGTCGAATGAGTTTGGCCCGAATAAGAATACAATTGCCATTAAAATACCACCGGCAATTACTAATGGCAACATGTTAGAAACACCATTCATCAAGTGTTTATAAATCGTTTTGCCGACACTTTGTTTTTCTTGTTTACCGCTTGCTTGACCTTTACCTCTGCCTTCTCTAGCTTTAAATGGTGTGCGGTCTGTCGCTAAAGCAAGGTCGATTAGTTCTTCAGGACGTTTGATGCCGTCAGCAACTGGCACTTCCACAACATTTTTACCATCGAAACGATCTGTTTCTACATGCACGTCTGCTGCAACAATGACACCTTGTGCTTTATCGATATCTTCAGCAGTTAAACGGTTTTTAATACCACTTGAACCATTTGTTTCAACTTTCATTTTGACGCCCATTTTCTTCGCTTGTTTCAATAAAGCGTCTTTCGCCATATACGTATGTGCAATACCTGTTGGACAAGCCGTCACACCGATAACATAAGGTTCTTCTGAAGAAGTTTCTTCTTTTGT
The DNA here is from genome assembly GCF_003043455.1 of Staphylococcus simulans. Lineage (GTDB taxonomy): Bacteria > Bacillota > Bacilli > Staphylococcales > Staphylococcaceae > Staphylococcus > Staphylococcus simulans_A. Next base: position 36,482 of record NZ_PZGG01000002.1, read on the forward strand.
TTCAACAGGTGCTGCTTCCTCTTCTTCGTCTGGCGCTTCATCATCTGCACGATCGATAATTGCTAAAACTTCATCTGGTGTTTCAGCATTTAATAATGCTTTTCTGACTTCGTCATCCATTAAGACGCCTGACAATTTAGCTAAAGCGTCTAAATGTGTTTGTGCTCCGCCTTCAGGTGCTGCAATCATAAAGAATAAGTGTGCAGGTTGTCCGTCTAAACTTTGATAATCTACACCTGCTTTAGATTTACCGAAGGCAATCGCTGGTTTTTTCACCGCGTCAACTTTCGCATGCGGAATCGCAATCCCTTCACCAATACCTGTTGTACTTTGTCCTTCACGTGCCATAATCGCATCTTTAAATGCTTTGACATCACTTAAAATACTCGCATGATCTAATTGATCCACTAAGGCATCAATGACACCTTCTTTAGATGTCGCATTTAAATCCATCGCGATTGTCTCTCGCGTTAACAATTCAGTGATTCTCATATTTTTCTCACTCCTATTTTAAGTCCGTTAATTCAATTTCAGAACGTACTTTTTCTATCATTTCCTTGTTCGCTAAATCTTGACTGAATGCTGTTGCTGTTCCTGAAGCTACCGCATTTCTAAAAGCTTCATGTACATTAAATCCTTGTGCTAAGCCTGCTAACATCCCTGCGACTGTACTATCTCCTGAACCGACTGTATTCAATACATTACCTTTCGGCACAGAAGCTTTAATACAATGTTCAGCATCGATATAAATCGCGCCGTCACCGCCTAATGAAACAATGACTGCTTGTGCACCTTTATCAAGAATAGCTTTGCCATATGTCACTACATCTTTATCAGAAGTGATTTTTGTATCAAACATCACTTCAAGTTCATCTTTATTCGGTTTAATAAAGAATGGATTATAAGGCAATACTGTTTCGACTAAATCTTTTTCAGCATCTACAACTAATTTTGCGCCTGTCATTTGTGTGATTTTCGCAATCTGTTCATAAGCATCACCAGGAATACTTTTCGGTACACTTCCTGCCACAACAACCGTATCATCAGTGTTCGTATTTTTTATTTGTGTTAACAACCCTTCAAACGCTTGGTTTGAAATTGCGGGTCCTCCTGCGTTGATTTCTGTTTCTTGACCAGATTTTAATTTCACATTGATTCTTGTGTCTTCTTCTACTTCAATGAAGTCATTTTTTATACTTGCTTGTTGTAACGCATCTTGGATAAATTTCCCAGGAAATCCACCAACAAATCCTAATGCAGTCGAAGGTGTTTCTAAAGTGTTCAGCACACGCGAAACGTTAATCCCTTTGCCTCCTGCAAATTTATACGTTTCTTTGGCACGGTTAAGTCCGCCTTCTTGAAACGTGTCTACTTTCATAATGTAATCAATCGATGGATTGAAAGTTACTGTATAGATCACTTTATTACACTCCTCTTATCGAATAATGGTTGCGATATGTTTTCATTTCTGAACGTTTCAGCGCTTTTGTTGAGGTCAAAATTTCAAATGGTATATCTTTCGGTACATTGACACACGCAAAGTAAGTCGGTCCGAATTTAGAACTATCTAATAGAACAAAAATTTGATGTCCCACTTTCATCGCAGTTTCTTTTACATACGCTTCTTGTTCATCAGGTGTTGTCAATTTACCTTCTGCATTCATACCATTCATACCGATGAATACTTTATCGAAATGATAATGTTTCAAAGTTTCAATTGCTCGCGGTCCTACAGAAGCTAACGTGCTCGCTTTCACATCTCCTCCGATAATCAACGTTTTAATTCCACGTTGTAATAATGCTTCGACATGGGTTAAACCATTAGTAACTGCGACAATTTCTTGTGCTGTAATGTGTTCTATCATTTCATAAGTTGATGTCCCTGCATCAATATAGATGCAATCATGATCTTCAATTTGAGCAGCTGCGATTTTTGCGATTTCACGTTTTTCTTGTAAGTTTCGCTCTTTCTTCTCTGACATTTTCGGTTCACTCAAGGCTGTTGTTTTGAGTGTGGCCCCGCCATGAACGCGTTGTAATTTACCCATTTTCTGTAACTTAGATAAATCCCGGCGAATCGTTGAAGCGCTGCATCCTGTTAAATCAATAATTTCTTGTAGTGTTAAAAACTCTTTTTCTTTTAATAGTTGTATAATCAGTTCAAACCGTTTTTGCGTTATCATATCGCCACCTCATTTCTTCTTTATTATAAGCGCTTTCTTAGTCGTTTTCAATCAAAATCTTTCAAATTCATTCAAAAACAATCACAATTTGATAAAAAAGATGAGCATATGCTCATCAACACTGCTCATCTTTAATTGGCTTCATGTGTCGCAACATCCGCTACTTTTGCCTTAGTTGCTTGAATTAATTCTGAAACCTTCACACCCATTTGAACACCAGGCTGACCTCCGCTCACAAATATTCTTTCATGTTGTTGTGCAGATTGGTCAATCACTGTTGGAAATAGATGTTTCATGCCAATTGGAGAACAACCTCCTCGAATATAACCTGTCACTTTCGTTAATTCATCCAACGGAAGCAAATGCAGTTTCTTTTCATCTACTGCTTGTGCCGCATGTTTCATATCTAAATGATGTTCCACTGGAATCACAAACACATACGGGTCGTGATTATTATTAATAAATAAAAGTGTTTTAAACACTTGATCCGGATTGGCATCAATTAGTTTAGCGACTTCTTGTCCTTCAATATGATCTTTACCCATTTTAAATGTACGCATTTCATAATCGATGCCTTCGCGATCTAAAATACGCATCGCATTTGTTTTCTTTTGTTTCATTGCGTTCACCTCACTCTTAATATAGCATGCGAACACAAATCATGACATAAAAAAACAAGGCGTTCTAACATAACTTCAACTCTATAAGTGAGTTCAGTTGTCAAAACTGCCTTGTTTTGGAAAATGCTGAAGCCATTGATGGCTCAACTCATTTGTGATCGACGTCAATGAAATCACAAATAATGAATTAGATTCAGCTTCACTCTTATGCGCTGCATCTGCATGTTGTGTTGATGGTCCCCCTGCCGCTTTACGGTATGTTGGCGGCGCATCTGAGGCTGAATGATCAGATGAGACCTGTTTGTCACTTTGCATAAACGTAGATACTCCATTTTGGAATTTTGCGAGTTCATTTTCATTTGTGACTAATACTAATAAGAAAATCAAACAACATGAAAGAATGGCAGCGGACACCCATAAAATAAACGCTCTCATTCCTAATACCTCTTAACCTCTATTTCGTGATTTCAATATTAACATAAAATATACGACATTTTGGTAGGTAGTAAGCTATTTAAACCAAATGTAATATACGTAATATATGTAACAGAACCGACACGAAAAGAAGCAGGTTAAAGTTTAATTGTGTAAGAGCTTTCAATAGTGTGTTAACTGTCTTTCAGAAGCTAAATTAAATTATATTTTCTTTTTATCATATTCAGAAAATGACAAACACACGGCTTGTATGACAATATATTACGATTGAGTATGATTATCAAAGGATTATTACAAAAATCAAACAAGCAACCCGGTTTCAGATTGCTTGTCTCTCTAACTCTTATGCTTGTGCTTGAATTGCCGCTTCTCCTTGTTCAATCGCAGTTTGAATGAAGTTATGCGCCGCTTCCAATTGCTTTTGTTCTTCGTTAGACAACTCAATCGGCAAACGTTGCTTCATACCATTTCTATCAACCAACGTTAATAAGCTTAAGGCACCATCGACTAAACCATATGCACCTTGAACTAATCCGCTGACAGGTTCAATACTATGTTCATCAAACAATATCGATTGTGCAAGTTGAACAGCTGCTCTTGAAATCGCTGAGTTTGTCCAACCTTTTTTCTTGAAGACATCAAAAGCTACTTCATCGATTGCCGTAGAAATCGCTCCGCGGTCAATTGGCGCATGACCCGTTAATTGTTCAAATTCCGGTAATTCAATTCCATGAATACGCACGCGACTCCAGATTGGTACACAATGCGAACCGTGTTCTCCTAATACAAAGCCTTCCACATCTTTAGGATCCACATTATAGTGATCAGCAATTAAAGTACGAAAACGTGCTGACTCTAAAATGGTACCTGTACCAATCACTTTATCTGATGGATAACCGGCTTGATGTGCAAGATACGTCATCGCATCCACTGGATTTGAAATTAAAATGACGATAGCTTCTTTCGTCACAGCCGATAATTGTTTAAACACATCATTTACGATAACACTATTAACTTTCGTTAATAATGTACGATCTTTCATGTCTGGTGTGGAAGCCGCACTCGCTGACACAATTACCACATCCGCATCCACTAAATCTTGATAACCACCTACTTGAACTTTTGTACGATGTGTATGATTCAAACCTTGTATATGATGATGATCTAACACTTCACCTTGTGCTAAATCATGATTAGTATCAATCACGACAATTTCTGAGAAAAGTCCTAAATACTGCGCATCTGTTAAGACTTGGCTGCCGACACGTCCTACACCAATAATTCCTAATTTTGCCATATTCATTCGACTCCTTTACTTCGCTTCATATGGAATAACGTCTTTACCGTATTCTTTCTTAATGAATTCTTTCATATCTTTAGACTGTAATATTTTGATTAATTCTTGGAATTTTTTATCGTCTTTATGACCTTCTTTAACTGCTAAAATATTCGCAAATGGTGATGATTCATTTTCCATCACAATCGCATCTTTAGAAGGTGTTAAACCATTATCAATCGCATAGTTTGAGTTCATAATAACAGCTGCACCTTCACCGCTTTTATATGTTTTAGGTAAGAACTCTGCACCTTGTTGATTATTGAATTTTAAGTCTTTTTTATTTTCAACAATGTCATCGAATTTCGCATCTTCAATTTTCACGCCATCTTTGATTTTCACTAACCCCTCATTAACGAAGAAAGATAAGAAACGTCCTTCTTCAGCAGGATTGTTTGAAACGTAGATTGTTGAACCTTTTGGAATATCTTTGATGTTTTTATATTTTTTACTGTAGACACCCATTGGTGTTGTGAAGACTTTGCCTACTTCTTCAATTTTATAACCATGTGATTTTCTTTCAGCTTTTAAATAGGGTACGTGTTGGAAAAGATTCGCATCCACGTCGCCTTTATCTAACAACTTATTTGGTACTTTATAATCATTAACGACTTTAACTTCTAAGTCATAACCTTTATCCTTCATAGCTTTTTTCGCATGTTCTAATACCTCACCATGCGGAGCTGGAGAAGCTGCTACTGTAATTTTCTCCTTGTCTCCACCCTTGCCGCACGCTGCGAGTACGACCAGTAATACCAATAACCCGATTAAACTACTTACTTTCTTCATTTCCACTGCACCATCCCTATGTAATATTTATCAAACCACCCTCATCAAAAGAAAAAAGCCTTCTCATTAAAATAAGAGAAAGCTTTTCATTCTTTCTCTCATCTTCAAAAGTCTATGACTTTTTGTGAATTAGCACCACTTCGTTTACACGATGGTTGCTGGGCTTCGTCGGGCACATCCCTCCGCCTCTCTTGATAAGAGTTCTATTTGATTGAATTGTATTAAGGTTACCACCGGTGACATATTTCGTCAATATCATTTTCAAATTTTTCAGATAAGTCTATGCTAAAAAGTATGCTGTTGATACTCAACAGCACACGCAAGTTATTGTTATTAACTTTGTTTCAGTTTTCTGCTTTTTCTAATTGTCTTCTCAATCATAATAATTACAATCCCTAATAACATAACTGTCATGGACATATACAATGGGAATTCTAAGTTCACATCATATAATGTCCCTGCAACGAGCGGACCTGCAAAGTTCCCCATACTTGTGAAAGTAGAGTTTAAACCGCCTGCTAAGCCTTGACGATTACCCGCAATATTTGAGAAGTAATTAGTTATGGCTGGACGTATCATATCAAAACCGATAAATACAATAAAACTGATAATCATAATGGACCAGTAATGATGTGCAACAATCAATAAAAACAACATGATTGCTGAATAAAGCAGTGATAATTGTATAAATGTTAATTCTTTAAAGTACTTCATAAATTTATCGAATAAGAAGATTTGGAAAATCGCACCTGCTAAGCCACCGCCTGTGATCGCAATTGAAATATCTTTCGGTGCATAGTGCGCTTTATCTGCAGTATATAATGGATAAAGCGTTTCAAATGCTGCAAGTCCGAATGCTAAAACAAACGTAATGATAACCGGGGTAATAAAAGCTTTGATATTAATTTTAGCTAAATCTTGCGGTTCGATAACTGTATGGAAACCATCTGTCGTTTCGCGTTTTGCGCCTTGAATGAAGAATAAGGAACAAAAGAATGCCACAATACCTAAGCTTCCGGCAAAGTAGAATGGTAAACGGTGAGAGAATTCTGCCATAAAGCCGCCAAAGCCAGGTCCTAAAATGAAACCGGAGTTAATAATTGCTGACATATAGCCGAAGTTCTTCGCTTTGTCTTCAGGACGTGAAATATCTGCAATCATCCCTGTGACACCAGGCATAACCATTCCTGCACTGAAACCACCAATAATTCTTGAAACAATCAAAAGTGGATAGTTGCTGCTCATCGCGAAGATAAACTCAGAAACAGCGAATAATACTAAACCAATACAAATAATTAATTTCTTTCCTAATTTATCAGCTAAGTTGCCTCCGAATGGTGAAATTACCATTTGCGCTAACGCAAAGGCCGCAACAAGAATACCTAAATCACTTCCATTTAAACCTAAGTCCTTTAAATAGACGGGTAACACCGGTACAACTAATCCGATACCTAAGAAGACTAGAAAAATATTAAAATATAAGGTGATTAATTGCTTACTCATGATTTCCTCCTTTATTGCGTAGTTTAATTCAGTCAATTTTCATGACTACCTATTATACACCAAAGTTATTCTGTGGCTCAATCAAATAATATTGAATTATTTTAGTCTGATTCTTCCCTCATTTCATATTTCTATGCTTAACGTCTCTTGCTAGTGCTATACTTTTAATTGATATCTAGGTTGAAAACCTGTAATATATTCATCTAAATACGTCTGAAAAACCAATTTTACGGTTTTCAGATAATCCATCCATTAGCATGGATGTTTAAAGAGAGGACTTTGAAATGCAATCACGTTATATTGCACGCATATTATTTGTGATATTAATGCTGCTGACATTGCCTTTAAATCAATTTTATCAATTTATGGCATTGAACTTATTCTTAGCATATATTCCTTTCGAACTCGTTTGGTTACTTAAATTATTTATACCTAAACGACGTTTCGAATGGCCGCTATTTATTATTTTCGCAGCAATCTTTGTCTTAATCTTCCCTAATACCTTTTATATGGTGACAGATCTGATCCATCTTAATCAATTTGCTTTTAGTATTATGCAAGGTGTCAGACCTATAGAATGGTTGTACTTCACCTTCTTAGTCGGCGGTGTATGTTTTGCGGTTTATTGCTATATCTTAATTAATATTGAATTATTCCATTTAACGAATAAACCTTTATTCAACTACATCATTGTGATCGGCTTGATGTTTGCGAATAGTTTAGGAATTGCGATGGGACGCTTCTTAAGATTCCATAGTGTCTACTTAGTCACACAACCTCTATCTATTATCAGAGATGTTGTTCAATTCTTAGACGGGAGAGGTCTTTTCTTCTTATTCGTCATGACCTTGCTACAAGCAATCATATTGATAATGGTGAAAGGAGTGCGCATGGCAAAATGACAATGCAACTTCTTGTTTTTATTGCGGTACTGATAGTCATCCAACTGATTATCGGACACTTTATCCATGAGATTGGCTTTTCATTTCTAGTCAGTATCGGTTTAATGTTGTTACCTCTAGGTATTGGTATCTACTTGCTTCAAATCGCTTATTTTGAACAAAAGTACCCAAATTGGGAAGTACCATTTAATGTAAAACTACGTTTGAAATATATGTATCTTTTAACATTCTTAGAATATATCGCACTTTATGTGTGCTTCTTTGTATGGTAACACTAAAACTTGCATGTTATTTCTATAGAAAAGACGATGGATCTGACCATCGTCTTTTTTGAATTCATTATGATTTTAAATTAAACCTAACCATTTCCAGTATGTGAAGCTGAAGATTAGAATCAATACATAACCTACAACTGTTAATGGAATACCTGCTTTTAAGAAGTCTTTAACTGTAAACGTGCCTGAACCATATGCCAACATGTTTTGTGGTGCACTTACTGGTAGTAAGAAACCGAAACTGATGACAAATTGTTGTATCAATACAAAGCCGATACTTTGATCGCCTAAATGTAATGTTGCAGTTAAAGAGATGAAAACTGGAATCAAGGCAGAAGATAAACTTGTTGCACTTGCGAAACCTAAGTGAATTAAGATATTAAATAACGTAATTAATGCGATCGTCGCAATCAATGGTAAATGTTGTAATCCCATTAAACCGAACGTCTTATCACTTAACCACTGCGCACCGCCAGTATTTAACAATATGTTTCCTAGTGAGATACCAATACCAAAGACAATAATTGTACCCCAAGGAATATGTTTTTCCGCTTCCTTCCAATTCATCACACCAATTTTAGGCGTTAACATAATCGCCATCGCGACTAAAGTGATTGAAGATGAATCAATCGGATGTAATACTTTCTCAGTTGACCAGAAGAATAGTAATAAAATAGAAATCGCAATTAAGCGCCATTCACGTGGTGAGACTGGACCTAATTTATTCAGTTCTTTCTGTATTAATTCTTTACCGCCCTTCACTTCTTTTTGTTCTGGCGGCATGACTTTCAACATAATAAAATAAAGTGCAATCGACATTAATATAGACCAAGGTGCTGCATATAAGAACCATTGGCCCCATGAAATATCATGACCGAAACTTTGGTTGATAAAGTTTACCGCTACGATATTCTGAGCTGCCGCTGTTTTAATACCGATATTCCAAATCGATACAGCTTGAACTGCAGTGATAATTAATAATCCTGCAAGTTTACTTTCTTTAGAGGCTTTAAACGCCGCAATCATCCCTAATAAAATAGGTACGACCGCCCCGGCACGCGCTGTCGCAGAAGGTACGAAAAACGCTAAAATAATAGATACTATAATCGCGCCTGCCACAATACGGTTGGTCTTATTGCCCACAATCGATAAGACTAATAACGCTAAACGCTTATGCAAATTAGTAATCTGCATAGCTGCTGCTAGGAAGAGTGCTGCTGCTACTAAAGCTACGGCTGAAGTTGAGAAACCGCTGAATGCTAGTTTTAAAGCATTGCCTGTTCCAAATAAATCCGCACCATGTAAAGCGGCACCGTTAGCTTTCGGATTTCCTAGTTTTTCTGCTAAATTTTGTACAGGACTAAATCCTAATAATAGTATCATCAAGGCAACAATCATCGTTGAAGATACTGGATAAGAGACCGCTTCTGTCACCCACATAATTACCGCAAAGGCTAAAATCGCAAGCGACATTTTAGCCATTACCGGAATACCGCTCACTGGTATCAGAACAATCGCAATCAACACGACAAAACTGATGATTATCCATAGCGGTTTAACACTCTTTTGTTTCTTGTCAGATTTCACTGTTGTTTCCTTTCTTGTCATCATGATTTCCTCCCTCATTTGTTCGCTGTACTTAAATCGTACATATGTTAAATATTTAAAATGCAGCATGCTGATTCAACCCATACATAAGCATGCTTATTTTCGAAATATTTAATCATTTTCATGTCCATTATAACAAGAATGCGGTTACAAAAAGAGGGTTATTCGAAATTTTGTAAAATTTTTCACAATGACACTATAAAGTACAAAAAAAGAGACGAACGTGTTAGAAGCATCCGTCTCCTGTTCCAATATATAATAATTTACTTTACCACCAAATTTATGAATATTTTAAAGCACTTTTCACTTCTTCTACTGCATCTGCTGATGCTTTTAATTGTGCTTTTTCATCATCAGAAAGTTTTGTTTCTATGACTTGTTCAACACCATTTTCACCAATTAGTGTCGGAACACCTAAACAGATATCATTAAAGCCATATTCACCTTCTAAATACGTGATTGCAGGTAATACACGTCTTTCATCTTTCAGTATCGCTGCAGCCATTTCAAAAATCGCAGCGGCTGGTGCATAATATGCTGATCCATCTCCAAGCAAGCCGACAATTTCAGCACCGCCTTTACGCGTACGGTCTACAATCGCATCGATTTTATCTTGATCTAATAATTCAGTTATCGGGACGCCGCCTACTGTTGTCGTACTTAATAACGGTACCATCGTATCTCCGTGGCCGCCTAATACTAATCCAGACACATCCGTACGGGCAACATCCAATGCTTCTGCGATAAATGTACGATAACGTGCTGTATCTAAAATACCTGATTGACCTAACACACGATTTTTAGGAAAACCTGATAATTTATACACCGCGTACGTCATCGCATCTACAGGATTCGTCAGCACGATAATCGTGCTATCTGGTGCATAAGTTTTGATACCATCTGTTACTTGTGCCATCACAGATTCATTAATTTGAATCAAATCATCACGACTCATACCCGGTTTACGTGCGACGCCTGCAGTGATAACCACAATATCTGATCCTGTAATATCTTGATAATCAGATGTTCCTTTAATTTTGTTGTTGAAATTGAAAATCGGTCCGCTTTCTGAAATATCTAATGCTTTGCCGCGTGCTGGTTTTTCATTTTCAGGTTTATCTAATAACACCACATCTGCCAATGTTTTTTCAGCTAACATAAATGCCAAGGTTGCACCTGTATGACCTGCACCAATAATCGCGACTTTTCTTTTCCCCATCTTGAATCCCCCTTAATACGAATTTTTTGTCTCTATACATTCTTATTTACTTTAAGAATATCAAAGCTAGTCGCATTAATAAAGAAAACGTTTTCATTTCTTTTGAATACTTTATGACATAACAAAACTCCCTCTATATAAAGCGTTGGAAAACACTAATAGAGGGAGTTCAATTTAATGATTTAATCACTTAGTATCTGCCCGCAAACTGAGCAGTTGCTGAAATGGTAAACATAATACCGACAAAGATAGTTAATACTAATAATAAAATCATCGTACGTGTATAATGCTTAATAAACGCAACGAATAACAACACTGCGTTATAGATGAAGAAAATACCGAATAATGTCAACACAACGGTTGGTGCTGAAATAATCATCGTAAAGAAAAAGATGATAATCGCAAATATAATATATGGAAATACGATAAGGTTACGTTCAAAGCGCATACGTGCCCGTGATTGTTCTTCTGAATTCATTTCTTATTCTCCTTTATTTCACTTATCAAGGGATATCTTGACCTAAGACTGCCACATAAATATCAAACCATTCTTGGTCCGTTAAATTTAATTCTAATCCTTTAACCGCATCTTGCATGCGTTCAATTTGACTTGTACCCATAATCGGCATAATTGTTGCCGGATGTTTCATCAACCAAGCTGTGACAATGCTGGCTGGGGCTACATTATATTTATAAGCAAGCGGACTGATAATAGCCATCACACGTTTGGATTTCGCATCTTCTACATTTAGTAATTTACCGCCTGCAAGCGGACTCCACGCCATGATTTTAACGTCATCCTGATACATATGATCAATCGTTCCATCATAAATAGGTGCTGCATGATACGGTGAAACTTCTAGTTGATTCACTGCGATATGCAGTTTATGTGATTTGATGCCTTGGTTTAGCAAATCATATTGTGTGTTATTGAAATTAGAAACACCGAATGATTTAATTTTACCTTCTTCTACTAAAACATCAAGTGCATCTCTCACTTCATTTGGATTCATCAGTGGTGATGGACGATGAATCAATACAGTATCAAGTGTGTCTGTTTGTAAATTGTGCAATGAGCGATTGACCGCTTCTACAATGTGTTGTTTGCTTAAATCGTAACGATGGCCATCAAATTGTGCGAATTGGTCTGTCGGCAAGATAATTCCGCATTTCGAAACTAATTCAATTTGATTCCTAAGTTCTGGTGATAGTGCCAAGGCTTCACCAAATAACTGTTCACAACGATAATCTCCATAGATATCTGCATGGTCCATTGTCGTTACACCCATTTCGACTAATTGATGCAAATAACGGTTTAAGTCTTGGGCTGACATCTGCCAATCATGCAATCTCCAAAAGCCTTGAATAATCTTTGAATAAGTTACGTTACGATTGATTTTAACACGATCCATTGCGTTTACCCCTCTCGCTCATTTCAATTTAATTACAACTTATGTTAGCGCTTGCTAAATTTAAAAATGAGGTTCACTATAGTGTAGTAGGGATTAATAATGGATTAAAATATTTTAGTATTGTATTCCCTACAAATTCCTTGTACTATTAAACGTTGTATTCATTATAGTGTTACCTTGATATGCACGTCAATTTTCAAGTGAACTGCAATGCATCCAATTGATTGCGTAAACGCTCTTTATCGAGTTGTTCGCCAATCAATACGATAGTATTTTGCACATCATCTTGAATCGGTTCGTAATCTGGAAGCCCATTGGCGAATTGGAATAAATACGTTGTTTCTGGTGCATCTCTGAATCTTACATATCCTTTCAAACGATAGACGTTGTCTGGCAAACGTAAGATAAACTGGTAAAACATTTGTCTGTCTATAGGCGAAGTGAAGGTATAAGCAATTGAACTGATACCTTGGTGATGTAAATGTTGGTGTTTCGGCTGCATATTGACTGGCTCTAACGCTTGTAATTCATCAATATTGACTTGACCATAGGTTGTAAAATAGATGGCATCACTCGAATTGATTTGTTTTAAAGCTTCAATCAGCACTTGCTGCTCATCTTGGCTGATTAAATCTGTCTTATTGACAATCAGCGTTTGGCTGACTGCAAGCTGTTCTTCCATCAAGGCTTGCGTTGATTCAGAATAATCCGCACGATGTAAAAATCTAGGTGCGTCAACTAAACCGACCACTAGCGGCGGATTCACATAGTCAGCAAGCAATGGATCATAACAAGCTTGGATGAGTTGGAGTGGATGCGCAATCCCTGTTGCTTCTATAATGACAAATTGTGATTGGTTTTGGTTGATTATTGCTGATAATTGCGCGATAAGGTCTTGTTGCAAATCACAACAGACACATCCGTTCTGCAAGGAAATCGTTTGAATTTTATCTCCTAAGATTTTACTATCGACATCAAAATCACCAAATTCATTCATAATTACAGTGATTTTCTCATCTCTTTTTAATAATTGCTCAGTATAATGTTTAAGGAAAGACGTTTTACCGCTTCCTAGAAAACCTGTTACAATACAAATAGATAATTTACTATTATTATTTCGTTCCAATTTTAACACTCATTTCTAAAGGACTTAATGGTACAATCATTAATGGACATATTATATTATGTTACAACTTGATTTAATGCAAGATATCTTCTAAAATCAATGCATACTTTAATTTTAACATGGCTTGTGAGGAGTCGACAAAATAGATAAAATTTCCACTTTTGTCACTGCTCAAACTTTCACAACAAGACGGAACGAATTCCGGTACACAGAAAAATATAACGGATAGAATGTCTGGAGGAGAACTTATGACTGAAAAACTTAATTTAGGCGGACGTTTATGCTTTAGTTTGTACAACGCTCAAAGACAAGTGAATCGCTACTATTCAAACAACGTTTTTAAGAAGTACAAATTAACTTACCCGCAGTTTTTAGTATTAACAATTTTATGGGAAGAATCACCAGTTAACGTGAAGAAAGTCGTTACTGAGCTTGCGTTAGATACTGGTACAGTATCCCCACTTTTAAAAAGAATGGAACAAGTAGATTTAATCAAAAGAGAGCGTTCTGAAGTCGATCAACGTGAAGTATTTGTTCACTTGACTGAAAAGAGCGAAGCAATTGAAGAAGATCTAGGCGGTGCTTGCAACCACTTAGGCGATATCTCTGGATTAAACAAAAAAGAAGAAAAAGAATTGAATCGTTTATTAGATAAACTGATTGATTCTTTAACTAAGCAAAATTCATAATTTCGAATGCCATTAAAATTAGAGTGATAACTTGCAGTTTTTTCACTTTTAAATAAAGCAAAAACAAAGCGGTTGAGACTTCTGCCATAGAGGTCTCAACCGCTTTTTGCATTTACTAACTCGTTTGATTTAAAGTTACCATATCATAAAGAGCACCACGTTGTTGAAGTAAACCTTCATATGTGCCGCTTTCAATAATTTGTCCCTCAATCATCACTACAATACGATCAAATTGCGGTAACAACTCTAAATCATGCGTTGCGACAATAAGTGTCGCGCTTTCGTTAAAGAGCCTTTGCATGACGTGATGACTATTATGCCAGTCTAGTGCACGCGTGGGTTCATCTATTAACCAGACTGGCGCTGTTCTTAAGAATAGTCTTGCAAGACAAAGTCGTTGCAACTCTCCGCCTGATAGTCCTTCTCCACTCATAGTAATTTCATAATCTAAGTCAATATATGCTAAACCTAAATCATCTAAGACAGCACGCATTTCATCATCACTTTGATCTGATAATAAATTATCACGCACTGTACCATCAAAGAGTTGTTGTTGTTGAAGTAATACATTGAAGGTCTCTGCTTTAGCCGCTTCAGACATCTCATACACAGATTGACCATGATAAGTAACAGTGCCATGTGCAGTTTGGTATAAGCCAGCTAGCACTTGAAGCAAAGTACTCTTGCCTGAACCTGAAGGTCCAATTACCGCAAGTTTTTCTCCTGAATGAATATCTAATTGAATATGTTCTAATACTTTTGTGACTTGATGTTCATATTGGAATGTCACATCATCGACTACTAATGCCTGAGCATCATTCGTTTGTTTCATTTCTTCAGATGTCTTTGGCACTTCTTGTAAGACTTCTTCGATTTCTACTAATGCTTGGTCTGTATCTGCTTTAAAGTAAGCTACATTACTCATCGTTACTGCTTGTTCAAACAACGTCAATAACATCAACACAATACTCGTTAAATAAATAACATCTAATTGTCCGTTTTGAACTTGTATGACACCCAGCCATACGCAAAAGAATAAAGCTAACATAGAAACTAAATCTAGCATAAACTCATAGAGCGTTAAAAAGCGTTGTTCATTACGTTGTTGATGGCTGTATTTAGATAATGCCTTAAGTACAGATTGATGATAAGATTTCAATTGTTTGAAGCGTGCCAGTTCCTCATAACCTTCCTTATAATCGTAGAAACGACTTAAAAACGATGAAGCATCTTGTGCTGCACGTGCATTCAATAGTTGTGCACGCTTCGCAGAAATCCATGGTAAGATTCCTAATGAAATCAGCATACTTACCAATAGCAAGACTGCATGCATCCAAGAAAAGAACCATAGGGTCAATATGGTAATACCTGCTGTGATACCAATCACTACAGGTGGATAATAAACACGTAAATAGATATTCTGTAATGCTTCTACACGCGATACCATTCGCGCAATCAAGTCGCTTGATTTAAATTTACGGTAAATATCCGGTACGACTTGAATCAGACCGCTGAAAAATTGTGTTCTGATATCCCTTAACATCGTGAAAGTTGTGCGATGTGAGTATAAACGTTCAAAGTAGCGCATAATCGCACGGATAATCCCAAACATTTTCACACTGACCACCAAGACAATCAAACCATATAACGGCACATTTTTCGCAGCTTGCGCAATCATTAAACCGCTAAGAAAGAACATGCCGATTGCGACTAAGCTGCCGATTACACCAAATAATATCGCTAAAGCTAAATCTTTATCTAACTTAAATCGAATACCGTGTCGTTTCATTGTCTATCACGTCCTTTATCTCTTTGTGTGGAAATGACTTGGTCATCTGTCACAATACGCCCCTCTTCCATATAAATACGACGTTGTGCCATACGAATCGTACTTTCACGGTGCGCAATCATAATGACTGTACTGTCTTTAAAATAAGTACTTAACGCTGCTTGAATCGTACGCTCTGTCCAAACATCTAACCCCGTCGCAGGTTCATCAAAGACTACCAACTCTGGATGTGCTAACAATACACGAGATAATTCAATACGTCGCATTTGTCCTCCAGATAACATTTCTCCGCCTTCTCCGATATACGTATCAATACCTTGAGGCAATTGATTGATTTTCTCCATCAAACCAACCGCTTCTAGCACTTCAATCACCTTTTCATCATCTGTGTCTTCAAACATTGAGACATTTTCTTTAATTGTCGCATTGAAAATATAAGGTTGTTGACTTAACACACCCATTTTCAATCGTTCAGATTGAAAAGAGATATAACCAGCTGTCGGTTGTCTGCGTTGCAAGATTAATTCAGAAAGTGTTGTCTTCCCTGCACCACTTGGACCGACTAAAGCAATCTGTTCACCTTTATAAATATTAAAAGTCACATCCTTAACTGCTGCTCTATCTGCTTCTGGATAGTGATAGCTTACTTGTTCTAGCTGAATCAATGCATCTTGTTGAGGGTTAATATATCGTTTCGTTAAAGTAGTCTCGTCAGCTTCTTGATCTAATGCCTCAAATACTACATCCACAGCACCTTCACTTTGTTTACCTGTATGGAACGCTTGACCAAGGTCTTTAATAGAATTGTAGAACTCTGGCGCTAAAATAATCGCAATCGCAGCGGTTTCAAAAGTAAGATTATGAAAGAGTACTAAACCAAGTCCTGCTTCTAGTGCAACTAAACCAATTCCTAATAAGCTGATGAATTCCAATAACAAACCAGATAAAAAGGCACTACGCAAAATTTTCATTGTTAAATCTCTAAAGCGTGTACTCTCTTGATAAATGGCTTGCTCAGCTTGTTTAGAACGATTAAATAGTTTTAAAGTGACTAAGCCTTGCGCTAGGTTTAAAAAGCGCTGGCTGAACTGCGTTAAATATGTCATTTGTTCTTTAGATTCATCCCGTGTTTTTAATCCAAAAATAATATAGAACACGGGAATAAAAGGCGCTGTAATCATCATAATAATCGCTGTATTCAAATGAATAAAACACATTGCGATAATAATAACTACAGGTACCAGCACTGCCTTAAATACTTGAGGAAGATAGTCTTGATAAAATGGTGTAATACCATCAATACTTTCAGTCATCACGCTCATTTGTTCACCGACAGGTTGTTTCGTAGGATGATCTACCATACGACGACGCAATGTATTTTTGACTTTGTATGCAAGTTCTGTCCCCATCCGTTGATTAGACATGTTCAGTACTGCACGTAATAATAACGCTGCTAATAAGATCATCAACATTGTCTGAATACTATAATGATGTGAAGTTTTAATCAGCATTTCGTCTAACACTTTCGCAATGGTCACATTTTGAATGACTACGATGACAGCTAACATCGCACAAATGATGCCCATAATGATCGGGTATTGCTTGTATTTCAGTGCATAACGCATTAAATGTTTCATCTTTTTCACCCTTTTATTTTAATCAGGCCATTGATTTCGACACAACAAAGGTGGAACACGTATGTATGTCATGCATACCTGTCCCACCCATTTTACTTTCGTATCATCTTTAATTAATAGATATCAGGACGTCTGGTGTCCTTTATAGTCATTTGTGTCAAAAATGTCTTACCTTCAACTTAAAACATATAAGTAGAATTTTCAATTTATTCGCCTCAAAATTAATTTTAATTAAGAAATTAACCTTCATAGTTTTGTCATAATTTTTAATACTCCTACATCTTAAGTCTTATCTTTCAAATTACTGCGAGAATTAGTAGCACAAAGAATTTTTTATATGCTATCATAAAAGTTGTTTCAACTGGTATTTACATACATTCATACAAAATATATTTTGAAATAAGGAAGGTACGCTATGTTATTGTTAGAATTACTCAAAGCGCTGATTTTGGGGATTGTCGAAGGTTTGACAGAATTTGCGCCCGTATCCTCAACAGGACATATGATTCTTGTAGACGACATATGGCTGAAATCGACGAGCTTCTTAGGTTCAGAATCTGCATTCACCTTTAAAATTGTCATACAGTTAGGTTCTGTATTTGCGGTAGCGTGGGTATTTAGAAATCGTTACTTTGAAATGTTCCATCTTGGAAAGTATAAACATACGGCACAATCTTCGGAACTTACAGAAGGAGAAAATTTAAGCAGAACAGCACAATCTAAACAAAAACGTCTAACGATTTGGCACGTTTTAGTAGGGATGATTCCTGCTGGTGTTTTAGGTTTATTATTCGATGATTTAATTGAAACATACTTATTCAGTGTGCCGACTGTTATGATCGGACTTTTATTAGGTGCGTTCTATATGATTTTCGCACAAAAGTTCAGCCGTCGTTACGCACACCGCGAACACCTTGATCAAATCACTTATGTTCAAGCATTTATTATCGGTTTATCACAAGCAGTTGCGATGTGGCCAGGGTTCAGTCGAAGCGGCTCAACAATTTCAACTGGGGTTTTAATGAAATTGAATTATAAAGCTGCCTCTGACTTCACATTTATTATGGCTGTACCGGTTATGTTAGCCGCAAGTGGTTTGTCATTGGTAAAACATATGGAATATATTCATTTAAATCACATTCCATTTTACTTAATAGGCTTTATCGCCGCATTCTTATTCGGATTATTATCTATTCGTTTATTCTTAAACTTAATTAACCGTATTAAATTGGTACCTTTTGCGATTTACCGTATTATTTTAGTTATCTTTATCGCGATCCTTTATTTCGGATTCGGAATCGGAAAAGGCATTTAATTGATACATGTGCCAGCATTGAAATTCAATGCTGGTTTTTTTCATGCCTTCAACCACTGTCGCTTTAACCGTTCAAAAAAGTTGTGTATGATACAAGGGTATTCGTTTATCCCCTAATCACTCGGGGTATTTAAATGTTATATACTAATAAATGGAGGCCATTCAAATGGAGAAGAAACGATTAATTAGAACATTGTTAACGGTATTACCTATCATTCTTGTACCTTTAATTGTGGAAAGAAAACGCATCAAAGACCATCCTGATGTACAAAAATTGAATGATAAAACCGCAGGTCTAAGACAAAGTGTCTCTGACAAGTCTTCACAATTTGCGAGCGGTGTATCAAATAAATCTTCTAAAGCTGCGTCAGCGGTTTCTAATAAATCTTCTGACCTTAAACAATATGTAAGCGAGAAGAAGCAAGAAATCGAAGAGAAACGCCAAGCTAAAAAAGAAGCGAAAGCCAACGACCCAGAACGCATTAAAGCAAAAGGCGACAAATTAGAAAAACAAAATGCTAAAGAAGCTGAAAAAATGGCGAAGAAATTAGAGAAAAACATCGAAAAACGCCATAAAAAAGAAGATAAAGATTCAGAAGCAACACGTAAACGTCTTGTTAAAGAATTAAAAGACGCTCAGAAATATGAGAAAAAAGTTGGACGTGTACCAGGTGGTCAATCTGACAAACAACTTCACAATAAAGGTGAAGAACTTGAACAAGAAAATAAAGATGAAGCTTATGATATGAACCGTATTTTAGAAGATCGCATTGAACAACGTTTAAAAGCTGAAGAAGAAGCAAGACGTGCCAACGAAGAAGAACGCATCGCGGAAATTCAAAAACATGAAAATAAGCCGAATCTTTAAATGACACAAGTCATTATTGATGGTGATGCTTGTCCCGTTACAGATTCAATTATTCAATTGACTGAAGGGACAGGCATTTTTGTTGTGTTGGTACGCAGTTATGCACACTTTTCAATGCGAGACTACCCTGATCATGTACGTATCGTTTACGTCGATGATGGTCCTGATCAGGTCGATTATAAAATTGTTCAATTAGCCGAAGCAGATGATATCGTAGTCACACAAGATTATGGTTTAGCTAATCTGCTGATTAATAAAGTTCAGTACGTCATGCATCATAATGGTATGCTATATAGTGATAAGAATATTAATTCCTTACTCGAACAACGTTATTTGAATGCGCAAACCAGACGCCACGGCGGACGTCATAAAGGTCCGAAGAAATTCTCAGAAGAGATGCGTAACAATTTCGAGCAAGCATTCAAACGTGTGATTAATAAGATTTCTTCTTAGGAGATGACAGTTATGAGCAAATTAAAACGTATTGCAGTATTTTGCGGCGCAAGCAGAGGGAAAGATAAAGTTTACATGGAGCAAGGCTACGCTTTAGGTAAGTATATGGCAGAAAATGGTTATACTTTAGTCTATGGTGCTGGCTCTGTCGGTGTGATGGGCGCGATTTCTAATGGCGTTTTAGATAATGGCGGAGAAGCAATTGGTGTTATGCCAAAAAGCTTAGATGATAAAGAAATTACGAGCCAACGGTTAACGGATTTAGTATTGGTGGATTCACTTCATGGTCGCAAGGCCAAAATGAGTGAGCTTGCCGATGCCTTTATTTTAGCTCCCGGCGGTGCTGGTTCACTTGAAGAGTTCTTTGAAACTTATAGTTGGGCACAAATTGGTATTCACGATAAACCGATGGCTGTTTTTAATATTAATAACTTTTTCGAACCGCTTCACCATCTCATTGACTCTATGATTGAAGCTGGCTTCATTGATGATAAATATCGCGGCTTGGCTCCACTATATAATAATTTAGACGATTTATTCGATGGTTTAGAACATTATCGTTCTGTCGGTACACGTACTTATGATTAATACATCTAAATAACTGATAATAACTTCATTCATAACAAAAAGCGAGAAACATCACCTTGAGTTTCTCGCTTTATTCATTCAGCTTTTTATAATATCTGACTTGTGTTTTGAGCGGATGTGCTGCTGACACATTCGGTAATTCATAGTCTTCTAAATAATGCATACCGATTTTTTCCATCACTCTTCTTGAAGCCGTATTTGTTTTGGCTGTCAGACTATAGACTTCTTCAATACCTTTATCCTTTGCATATTCAAGCACTGCTTTTGCCCCTTCTGTTGCGATACCATTGTCCCAAACCTCAGGTATCAAACGCCATCCGATTTCAAAGAAAGGCAGATCTTTAAATGGATACTGGCTACGTTTAGGAAGGTAATTCAATCCAATAAAGCCGATCCATTCTCCGCTTTCTTTTAATTCTACCGCAAACAAACCAATACCTGATTGTTTCAGTTGTTTTTGCATCGCCTGCATATCCAATTCAGAACGGCGATAGCTTAATATGCTTGGGAAGAATCTGCGAACTTGTCGATTCGCATTCATTTTTTGAAACGGCAATAAATCTTTATCTTCCCAATCTCTTAACTTTAAACGTTGTGTTTCCAAATATACACTCATTTGATTCCACCTCGTACACCCATTCAATCTCTTGTGCTCTATCTAAAAAATTGATATACAAAAAAGCACTTTTGTAAAGTGTCCTCTACTCGTGATAGTAATATAAATCGATACGACTTCACTTACAAGCGCCTTTTTGTATACTTTATAAGATTGTCGAAAATGCTGTATAGTTGCGATTATGCTTGAGGAAATTCAGAACGCGTATTGTAACTGATTAGTTGCACAGTTACAGGCACTTCTTGCAAACGATCACGTTCGCTTTTAGGTGCTGTAAATACTACGTCAACAAAATCACCTAAATGATTTAATTTATATGTCGCTTCAAACGTATCTGTATCTGATTCGAAATTAGGTTTTTGAGCAACTCTGCGTCTTACTTGTGCTGAAGGTGCTTCATGTTGATAGCCTGTAATTTTTTCGATGGCATTACCGACTTCTCTTAAAGTCATCTTATTACCTTCTAATTCAAAAAATTGTTGTTCGTACATGATTCAATCGACTCCTTTAGTTCGTTTATCCATTACCTATTTAATACCCTTCTGACTTTTCAAACAAACGCTTAAGATTGTTTGTTTTCCTTCTTGTCAGAATGTGGTGACTGTGTCTTCTGGTCATTTTCTTTAGTTGTGCTAGAAGAAGCTTTCGCTGATTTTTCCTTCTTATCTTTAGCTTCTTGTTCTTTTTTAGCTTTATCTTCTGCTTCAGATTGTTGTTTTGCTCTTTCTGTCGCAACTTTATCTTTCACTTCATCCTCTAACTTATCAACGCGTTCTTTCACCGTTTTTTGTTCTTTCTCAAGCTTTTCTTTCTTATCTTTTAATTGTTTGTTCTCTTTCTTTAGTTGTTTGATGTCATTTTCCAGTGCTGTCTTCTCATCACTTTTACCACAAGCGCTTAACATCAAAGTTGAAGCTAACAGCACCATCATCACTTTCTTCATGTATTTTTAACTCCTTTAACCATGAATCCAACGCTTATATAACGTCAATTTGCTATGTATATTTTACCATGTATCCGCCTTCGCTCATAGTTTCCACACATACACTAAAAAAAGAAAGAAAAATGATAACTTCAATGATTGATTTATACGCTTAATTTAGTCATAATATGCTTGATTGTATAATATGAATCGGAGGGTAAAGCAATGGCTAAATCTACAGAACAATTGATGCGCGAAAACAATGTAAAAGCGTTGCATCTTAATAATACAGACCGCGAAATTTTTGAAAGCTATATGACTTATATTCGTGCTGATTTGCGCGTTAACCCTCATGATTCCGAATTAATGTTGAATCGTATTTTAAAAGAACTGTTAAAATCTGAAAACCAAGGTATGTTGGCCATGGATTTCTTTGATCATAACCCACGTGCCCACGCGATAGAAACGATTAAAAAGCTTAAAAACGAAACGGTACAAAATATCTTCAAATATATTTGGCATCACATTTTGTTTTTACTAGGAATTTTTTCGTTCTTCAAAGGATTTGTCGGTTTCTTTATAGGTGAAAAACCTATCTATTATTTCACCTTCCCCATCATTGTATTAATTGGATTATTTATTATCTTTTTATTCGTATGGTGGATTTTCAAGACTGTACAAATACAAGCTTTCAATAAGTCTAATTGGGTTTGGCTTTTAACTTACGCGGTTATTTTCGGCTTGATTGCATTATTATTCTATGTCTTATATATTCCGCAATCTTACCTTACATTTGGCCCGTCTATCCATATTGGTAATTGGACATTTATTATCATTTCATTCGTCATCACGCCAATTGCATTTTATGTCGACCATCATTTTGTGAAGAAAAACAGCAATACTTACTTATAAACAATTAAAATAACAGCCTCAAAAGCAGGAATTACCCTATGCTTTTGAGGCTGTTATTATTTGTTTAACTTTCAGTAATATTAATTGATTAAAATTGCTAAGAAGAACCAAATGACCATAATAATCATGACCATGGCTTGTGCTGCAGTACTTGCTAAAAAGCCGACAACTGAACCGAAACTTGCTTTAAGCGCAGTCATTGGATCGCGTCGTAACACCATCTCTACAATAAATACTGCAATTAATGGAACTAAAATAATGCCGAACGGCGGGAAGACAAAACATCCGACAATCACACCGATTAAAGCTGTGATTTCTCCTGCTTTAGAACCGCCAAAACGTCTTGTAAAGTATTGACTCATCATAAGATCAGCCACAAAAATAAAGATAGTTAAAATAATCATTGAGATATAAAAGACCCAAGATAATTTTCCGTTATGAAAACCAATTTGATAAATTAAAAATCCAATCCACATCATCGGCATTGACGGGATAACGGGTTTAATTAAACCAATAAACGCGGTAACAAAACACGCAATAATCAATAACCATAAAATTGTTGCTAGCATGGTAAACCTCTTTCTTATTCAATAAATTTCTGCTCTTTTGTAAAGAAGATTAAAATCATTCCTAATGCTAAAGAAGCAGCGGATACATAGAATACATTCCCTAATCCTACGATTTGACTCATCATACCGCCAAGTAAATTCCCGCATAATTGACCGATGACCAACGCATTCGCAAATAAAGTTGAAGAATAACCCGGGAAATCAGGCAAGATGTCTTGGAAGTAACTAATACCAATCCCTAATAGTACTGCTAAAAACATTGCTAAAAAGACTTGGCCAAGCATCATCATATAAATATTATCAAACACACCGATACTGAAGAAGAAGAGTGCACCGAATAATGCGCCAAATATCAATAAGGTCCTTGTTTCAAGTTTTGCAGACAAAACACCTAAAATAATCATAAATGGCACTTCTAAGCCCGCACACAAGCTCGCAAGCACACCGACATAGTCTTCACTCTCATGAAGATACTTCGTCACAAATAGAGGCATATTGAGCGTATACATCCACTGTCCAATATGCAGTAAAATAAAGGCAACAAACGGTACAATTAATTTTTTGTGTGTCAACATACTCGGTGCTTTACGTTCGATATGTGTACCTTCTTCTATCGGCCGATTTGTTTTCACTTCTTTAAAGAAGAAGACTTGAAGTAACAGTGTAAATAATAAAATAACTACTGTGCCTCCGAATAAGCCGGCATATCCCATACTTTTATTTAATAAGGCTCCGATTAACGGACCAAATAAGAATCCGAATGAAAACATAGAACGTAATACAGTGTTAGCAAATTTAGCACGACCGCGTGAAGAAGATGCATTGATAGATTCACGTGCTGAAGCATAAAGTTGAGGCATTGCAGGTGCGAACAAACCTTGGAACAAAGCATATAACGCAATGTACAGCCAGATTGTGTGAACATAGAAGTAAATACCGAAACTCATTGCGCCCATAAACAGCGCACCAATAATCAAGACTTTTCGATTTACATTCCCTTTATCAGAAAAACGTGCCACAATTGTATTAACAGTAAACTGACTGATTGCGGCAAGTGCTAATAAGACACCAAACTGAGTAGTTGTCATACCGAGTTCATTTGTCGCAAATAGAACTAGATAAGGAATCGTAATCGCAATTCCCATACCTACCAGCATCATATTAACCACGAATAATTTATAATTTTTAATATGCAGTAACGCTGCAAACATAGTCTAACCTCTCTTAAAACTTATTTATATAACCTCTAGTTTAATCAATTTTCCTACCTTTTGGAATAGATGTACAACGATTTCATCTAAAACACAATGCAATTTCAAAAGACAGCGTTTTCATATACAAACATGAGAAAAAGACACCCTAACTAGGATGTCTTATGTACACATCAGTTATTTCTGAGGTGCTTTCGCAATATCATTGACGACTAATTCTACAAATGATTCCACTTGAGGCAATTGCAGCATACTAGAATCGTAGCTTAAATACGTCGAACGCACTAACGGATGTGTTTCTATATCAACTTGTTCAAAATCAAAACGCTCTGTGTCTAAGTCTTTAACCATAATTTCTGGCAGTACTGTTACACCTACGCCGCCGACTAGCATTTCCTTACAAGTCGCAACTTGGTCTACCGAAATCATCGCATGATAATCGCGTCCTAAATTACGACCATACCATTCTTTAATCTGGTTAATATAAATCGGATCTGCTTGAAACTCAATGAACGGCAGCTCTGGTGCTTTATCTCTTTGGCCTTTCGGATAAATAAAGTAATGCTTATCATTAAACAAATGTTGATTGTTCAAATTTAAAATTTTACTGCCGCGAATAATCATCACGTGATAATCACGATGATGCGCTTTTATATGGTCAGTAGATCCTACTCTTACTTGAATTTCAACATTGGGGTATTGGTCGTTATAATGACTAAGTATTTGGGGTAATAAGGTTTGGCCGATTAAAGAAGAACACCCTATAGAGATGGTGCCATTTACTTCGCCCATATGTGCTTGCATCTTATCGAAAAATAAACGTTCGCGCTTTAACATATCGCGCGCATGTTCAATTACCATCGCACCTTCAGTTGTAGTGATCAACTGCTTCTTAGTGCGAATAAAAATATCAACGCCGAAGGCACTTTCTATAGCCTTCAGTCGCTGTGTTACAGCAGGTTGAGAAATATAAAGAATTTCAGCTGCTTTACGCAATGTACGTGTTTCATCTAACGTGATTAACAAACGGTAATCCTCAATCTTCACGTTTTATCCTCCTACTTCCTTCAATCCTTTTCTTCTATGAAATAAAAACCATGCGGCAGTCTTTTGACAGCGACAGCATGGTACCTTTCATACAAACACTCTTTCACACTGTGTGCTGGGTTCTCCTGACTGTTATCCTCGGTGATGATGCGTCGTATGTTTATCGTTTAAATACTTATGTTTAATCTTATTATAGCAATACATAATATTTTCTTGCATACTTGGAAAATCATGATCAATTTTCATCATTAACTGATGCGCAATGATGTAGGCTTCATGATATTGTTTCTTCGAAATTTGTTTTGTTTCTAATGCCCGTAATAAATCATCCTCGTCAACCAACTCATATTCTCCATTAGGCAATACAATGACATCCAAGCATAAATCTACTGTGCGTGCTTTACCTTTTTGTGTAATATTTTTAATATTGATATCAAAATAATATTCAAGCGGGTTGCCGTTTTCATCTAGCATCACTGTTATACTGTAACGTTTCTTATCTGGTACGATTTGAAGCCATTGATAGTTATCATCTGCGACTATCATGGTTTTACCGACGACAGAAACTTTTAAAGGTTCCTTTACTTTCTTCATTGTGATTAAGCCAATGATTCCTTTGAATTTATTATTATTCACCTTAACTTCAGTATAATCTCTTTCAATCAGACGACGCCAGTGACGTTTATCGATGTATTTTACTTTCACTGTCACCAACTCCTTGACATTATTATATAAAA
The DNA here is from genome assembly GCF_003043455.1 of Staphylococcus simulans. Classification (GTDB taxonomy): domain Bacteria; phylum Bacillota; class Bacilli; order Staphylococcales; family Staphylococcaceae; genus Staphylococcus; species Staphylococcus simulans_A. The sequence goes on from NZ_PZGG01000002.1 coordinate 63,243, forward strand.
CTGTCACATACATGTCACTCAATGTTTGATATTATTAAAAGTATTACACAAATTAAAAGCCTTTTTTACAGATTGTACACATATTGTTGAATCATTAAAGCTAAAACGCAAATAGCGCATAACAATAGAAATGACCGTACTTTCAGCTGATAAGTACGGTCACTTGTTTTGATATCACACTATTATTTCAGTGTTCATATTAAATTTTAGTTACTTTTGATTTTACCTAAAAAGAAACTGTTTACTTCACTCAATTTACCTCTCCAAATCAGCTTACCACTTGAAGGTGTAGGTTTGTTTTCACTGATAAAAATACTTGTATCTTTTAAGTGAATATAATTGATTTCATCGTTATCACTTTCTCCAGCAGCGTCGCCAGCTTCGTCTAAATCTTCACTGAATTGTTTAGACGTCTCATTGCCGCCTTTGAAAGATTTACTTAAAGTTTTAAAGTATTCTTTTGCTGAAATCAATGTACCAGTCACAATGGCACCGTCGACTAATAACGAAATATCTAGAGAAAAGTCGTCTTCGTTTGCGGCTTTTACAAATGATTCAAGAATATCATCTTTAGATGTCTGTTTGTTACTCATTATATCATTCCTCTCATTTAATTATTTGTTACCTGTGTCATCATGACTTTCTAACCACGTTCCAGTTTCTTCTTCAGACGTTTCTTCTTGCTTCTTAGTGGTCTGTGTTTTTTCTTTTTGCCTAGAAGAGGTTTTTTCTTGTTCTTCTTGAAGTTTTTCTTCAGATTCTTTTTCATCTTGTTGATTTGTTTTAGTTTTTTGTCCTTCATTTTCTTCAATTTCTTCTGATTGTTCGTCATCATTATCATCCTTTTTGAATAGACTTTCTGTTGTTGTTTTCAAGCCCTTAAGTTTTGCTCTGGCAACTTGGTTGAATTGAGAGCTCTCTTGTTTTGAATCCTGCTCTTTCTCGCTGTCTTCTGTTTGATCAGAATCCGTTGTTGTCTTTGAGTCCTCAGATTCTCCAGTTGCCTTTTCTTTCTCTTCTTCATCTTTGCTTTCATCATCTTCATCAGATTGATTATCTTCTTTTTGATCAACTGATTCAGAATCATCGGCTTTTGTCTTTGGTGTAGTTTTCTTAGATTGTTTTTCCGTTGCTTTAGATTCATCTTGAGACGAATTTTCATTAGAATCAGACTTTACTTCATCAGCATCTTCATCAGTCTTTTCAGGCTTATCTTCCGACTCTACTTCTGGTTCTTCTTTTGACTCAGATTCTTCCTCTTCGTCAGATGCTTTTTCAGCTTTATCCTCGTCTTTTGAAGCACCTTCACATGTGGAACCTTCTGATTCTTCGTCTGATTCATCCTCTGATGTTTCAGATGTGTCATCTTCCGACTCTACTTCCGGTTCTTCTTTTGATTCAGATTCTTCCGCTTCTTCAGAAGCTTCGCTTTCGTCATCTGAACCTTCGTCAGATGCTTTTTCAGCTTTATCCTCGTCTTTTGAAGCACCTTCATCTGTGGAACCTTCTGATTCTTCGTCTGATTCATCCTCTGATGTTTCAGATGTGTCATCTTCCGACTCTACTTCCGGTTCTTCTTTTGACTCAGGTTCTTCCGCTTCTTCAGAGGCTTCGCTTTCGTCATCTAAAGCTTCATCAGATGCTTTTTCGGATTCATCCTTGTCTTTTGAAGTATCTTCATCTGTAGAACCTTCTGCTTGTTCGCCTGATTCATCCTCTGATGTTTCAGAGTCTTCTTTTTCAGATGTGTCATCTTCCGACTCTACTTCCGGTTCTTCTTTTGATTCAGATTCTTCCTTTTCTTCAGAAGCTTCGCTTTCGTCATCTGAACCTTCGTCAGATGCTTTTTCGGTTTCGTCCTTGTCTTTTGAAGTATCTTCATCTGTAGAACCTTCTGCTTGTTCGGCTGACTCGTCCTCTGATGTTTCAGAGTCTTCTGTTTCAGATGTGCCATCTTCCGACTCTACTTCCGGTTCTTCTTTTGATTCAGATTCTTCCGCTTCGTCAGAAGCTTCGCTTTCGTCATCTGAACCTTCGTCAGATGCTTTTTCGGCTTTATCCTCATCTTTTGAAGTATCTTCATCTTTGGAACCTTCTGCTTGTTCATCTGACTCTTCATCTGATGTTTCAGATGTGTCATCTTCTGATTTTACTTCCGGTTCTTCTTTTGACTCAGGTTCTTCCGCTTCTTCAGAGGCTTCGCTTTCGTCATCTGGGTTTTCGTCAGACGCTTTATCCGTTTCCTCATCGTCTTTTGAAGTATCTTCATCTTTGGAATCTTCTGTTTCTTCGCCTGATTCATCCTCTGATGTTTCAGATGTGTCATCTTCTGATTCTACTTCCGGTTCTTCTTTTGATTCAGATTTTTCCTCTTCTTCAGAAGCTTCGCTTTCATCTTCTGAACCTTTTGCTTGTTCGTCTGATTGTTCATCTGATGTTTCAGATGTGTCATCTTCCGACTCTAATTCATCAGCATCAGAATCGTCCTCTTTTTTAGCTTTTAATTTAGTTTTCTTAGGTGATTTTTTCTTTTGTTTGTCTTTTTTCTCGTCTTCTGATTCTTCATCTTGTTCTTCTTCATCAGATGCTTTTTTCTTTGATTTACGTGATCTCAATTTGCTGAAGAGTTTCTTTTTCTTCTTATCTTCAGGTTTGTCATGATCTTCATCAGGTTCTTCTTCCGAATCACTTTCTGATTCTTCAGCGTCTTCCTCATCTTCATTTTCGTCATCATCTGAATCTTTTTTATCAGATTTGTGTGACTTGAATTTATCAAAGAAGGTCTTTTTCTTCTTACCTTTAGGTTTATCATTATCTTCTTCTGTTGAATCATCGTCTTCAGATTCTTCACTGTCTTCTGAATCTTCTACTTCATCAGTTTCTGATTCATCATCATTTGTTTCTTCGTCAGTTTCAGAATCACCATCTTTTTCGGTTTTTGACTTAGATTTTTTCGATGGTTTTTCATCTTGCTCGTCATTCTCTTCATCATCATCTGAGTCTTCTTCATCTGACTCTTTTTCTTCAGATTTGTGTGACTTGAATTTATCGAAGAAGGTCTTTTTCTTCTTTTTGCCTTTAGGTTTATCGCTGTCTTCATCTGATGAATCGTCTTCGTCAGTTTCTTCGCTGTCCTCTGTATCTTCTACTTCATCAGTATCATTTTCTTCGTTGTCTTGATCATCTTCAAATTTCCGATCATCTTCACCTTGAACTAATACTGTTGTGTGTTCTTCATTATCTTCATCTTCTTGAATGTCGTGTTGATTTTCTTCGATGGGTGCTTTTTTTTTGAAAGGATTATTAGGAGAAGGTGTTAAGCTGCTTAACTTTTTCTTTGTTGTATGACCGAATTGTTTTGCGGTTCCTTTTAAAACTATTTTACCTAGTTCTCTTACGATTTTCTTACGGCTCTTAGGAGCCGTAAGATAACCGAAAGATGCACCTACTAATCCACCCGCTATGGTTTTAGTTAAATTGATTTCACGCTTTTGATTCTTTTTTTGTTTTTTTCTAGATTTTTTACTCATCCTTATCCTCTCCATCTACTTGCTTATCAGATGATTTTTTCGATGAAGCCGCTTTAGCTGATGATTTCTTAGTTGAAGGCGCTTCATTTTGTTCATTAAGTTTGTTTTCTAATGCTTCAACTTTTTTCTGTAATTCTTTATTTTCGGCTTCAGCATCTTGTTGTTCTGCCATTTTCATTTCTGTTGCTCTAGATGTGAGATACGGATCTGTTTCCCACCAATCTAAGCCCATTTCTTTAGCCTTATCAACTGAGGCTACGATTAAACGAATTTTGATAGTTAATAATTCAACATCTGCGATGCCGACTCTGATATCTCCAGCGATTACAACACCTTTATCCAATACCTTCTCTAATACATCTACTAAGTTACTAGAACCGTTTGAAGCAGGAGGTAGCTGTTCATTTGCCATAACTTATTCTCACTCCCTTAAAATAATTCACATGGATAAACTATTACATGAGTCTTCCTAAAGGACCTAAGTCGATGTTTAAATCTTCATCATCTAGTCCAAAGACATCTTTCAACTCTTCCATTTTTTCTTCTAAGTCCATTAGGGCGATACCTAACTCTTCGATTTGCTCGTCAGTCAATGTTCCGCCTTCTACACGTCTGATGGCATGGCGTTCTACAATTTGTCTTAACAGTTCAATCACTGTCATGACTAATTGGGCTAATCCATCTTCTGCATTGTCTTGTCCTAAATTAATACGAGAACTATTATTATTCATCTGTGGCATCTAGAAGTTCCCTCCTTTGTTCATCAAATGCTTCAGAAGTAATATCACGTCGATTGTTGCCTATTGATGATTGTACTAATGTTTCTACTGAAGAAATCAAAACACGTAAATCTAAATAAACTAGGTCTATATTCGCAATCGAAATGATTAAATCTCCTCTGATCGCAACACCTTTATCGAGAATGACATCTAATATATCAATGAGACCAACTTCTTTATTCTCTATAGTTTCTCTTGTCGACGGCATCTCTATCCACCTCCATATTAGTTAAAGCTAGAGAAATGGTAGGCAGGCCAAGGTCCAGCGATTTCTAAATGCCATCCTTCTTCTGGTAATTCATTTTTAGTGTTATCGATGATTTCAAGAAAATCATCTACCTTTTCTTTCGGTAATAGATATACACTGTTATATACCATTTCTTCTTCTAAACCTGTTACATCTCTTCCCCAATTCTTTTTGATTGAAAAATCAACAGCTAGTGCTTTGAGGTCTTGATGTAAGTCTTCGCTGACTCGGTCTTTTTCATTTTCTAACTCTTTATCAACGATGCTGTCAATTTTCTTTTCCGCAAAGAAACGACGGCCACGTGGCAAGTCTTTAATTTCTTCACGTTTTTCTTCAACAGCTTTATTATTTTTGCTAACCTCTTTACGAAGTTTCTTATCATTCGTATAAATTTTAACTGTCCACTCTTCTTTATCTTCTAAGAAATTGAAAGTGGCAGTGATTTTTTCGCTATAACCTTGAATCGTTGATTTTAAACTGTCTTTTGTTTTATAAATTGTACAGAATTTCAATGGAACTAAAGTATAGTTTTGATAGAGAGTTTCAATCGTTTCATGATGATGGACTGCCTTTTTTTGAAGCCATTCCATATCATTGTCGATTTTATCCTCGATAATTTCTTCTGAATATTCCTCCCCATTTAAATCACATACAATTCCAGTGATTTTATCATCAACAGGGATAGTATATAAGCTGCCTTCACCATCAAAACCAGTTAGGGAAGGAAGCGCTTTATTTTCTAGTTCCGCTTCTGGAACAAGTGCATATAAATATAACAAGTTTTCCATTCGCTATTCATCTTCCTTTTGTTGTATCATTGCTTCTGCTTCATCAATTTCTTTTTGTTTAGCCGTTTCATAACGTGCTAATAATTGTTCTTCTTTTTCTCTGTATTCGTCTTCTGGAATCTCACCTAGTTCTTCTTGCATTTGTAATTGAATTAATTTCTTTTCAATGGTCGGAAGGTCATAAAGTTCTTTGTCTGTTTCGTCCTTGACTTGTTCTGCAATTTTTTTCAACAACTTAAGTGAGCCATATACTATCATTAAGATCCCTCGATATTTAGACGGATATTCACAAAATTATAAGCGGCCCACGGACCTGTGTACTTGAACTCTACTTTGTCTTCCCATTTTTCGTAAAGTTTATTCACTAAATCATCAAACGCTTGATCGTTTTCTTCATCCACTAAGAATGCTGCGTTCAATAGCATTTTTTCGCTCTGAGGTTCGTTTGATTTAGCAGATGCACTCAGCTCTGCGAGCGGTTCATAAATATCCGCTTCTATTTTTTTAGATAATTGCTTGAAAACATCTTGTGTCGCAGAACCCAGTTCAATACGTTCATAGTAGCCCGCATCTTCTGATTTACTGCGTACTGATTTCGCCATTTCTTGTAATTTAGGGTCGTTATTTACAACCGACTCTAACCATTCTTGTTTACCAATAACTTTTAGGCCTAATTCAAATTTCCCTTTGATTTCAGGGAATAACGTTTCAAATTGCGGGTACAACTTCTCAAGTAAAGCTTTAACATCGTCTTTAGACTTAAATACATTACCGAAACTGATTGGAATCACTGCATCTTTTTCTTTCATGACAGTCGCCACAACGTTTTGATGCATCATTAAATTCTCTTTTTTCGGTGCATAAATCTTCATTGGAACTTCTGCCGCAACAATAGCAGCATCTTTATATCTAATAGTGAATAACTCACGAGCCTCATCTTCTACTTCAACAGTTCCGAAATCGTCATTTTGATCTGTCTGTGTTCCACAAAATATATAAATCCCTGTTTCTTCTTGTGCCATAAGCTTATCTCCTTTGAGTTTCAAATATTATTGTCCTTTAATTAAAACGTTTATTAATTAACTACCGTCTACTTTACTTCTGTAACGAATACCTTCACGTTTAAATGAAGTCACTTCGCCATCTTTATCTAATACAACGCTATACGTACCAAGCATTTCGTCTTTTGCGTAACGTTTCATATATTCTTTTTCTTCAATCACTTCAACTGTAGCTGTCCAACCTGACTCATCACCTTCACGTTCTTCGATTGAAGTAATTTTAAATGGCGGTGCTACATTTTCATTGAAGAATTCTCTAATTTTACTCATAAGTTCTTTGATAGTCATAATTTTCCTCCATCAATACAATATAGTAAGAGATGACGACAACATTCCGTCGCCGCCTCCCTTTTAATTTAATAATTAAACACTATATTTTGATTTTTTCTTGTCGTCTGCTTCTTTTGTTTGTGCTTCTTCTGGTTCACTTTGTTGAGAAATTTGTTGTTGTTGATTTGTATCCCCTGAAAGTTGTTCTTGTTGTTGACCTGGTAAACCTTCTTCTTCAACTTCGTCACGCAGTAAGCCAACCGCTTCTGCATATCTTAACCAAGTGTCTACGCTGGCAATTACGATTCTTGCTTCGATAGTTAAGATTTCGATACCTACTACTGAAACTCTAACGTAAGCATCAATGACAATACCTTTATCTAAAATTCGGTCGATTACCTCTGCTAAACTTGACGTATCTGCACTTCTTTGTACTGAACTCATATCGTTCAATCCCCTCTCAAATTAATATTGTTTTAATCTGTTAAACTCTAATGCTTGTGTTAATTGTCAATCAATGTTGATTTATTATCTTCTACTCCCTTGATATCGGTAGCGTGTTTAATATCGTTATAACTTTTAATGTTAGAAATACCTTTGATGTTTTGAACACTTTTGATATCTTGAACACCTTTGATTTTCTTCTTGCTGTTGCCGGATTCATCTTTGTTGATTTTTTCTTGGAAGGCTTCCCCAGCTTCTTTGACTTGTCCTAATTTATCACGTGTCTTTAACAGGGCGCCTTGCATTTTGTCTGTTGCTTTGTCTGCAATTTCAGGTACAACTTCTTGGTTTTTCTCTTTCACTTGTTGTAATTTGTCTGCTGCCTGATCTGCTTTCTCTTGAACGCCTTCTGTTATTTTTTCTTCCATCATCTCATGTGCTTTATCTTTTAATTTATCTTTTGCTTTATCTTCAATTTCGTCAGGAGTCTTTTCAATTGCTTTTTTTGCTACTGCACCAGCAGCTTTTTTCACTAATTTATTAGGCATCGTCGACCTCCTTTAAATTGAAACTAATTCTTTTGATAGCAACCACCTTTTACATAAGAATAAATAAAATAAATAGAGGTATCTGAGATGCTTTGTGTTCATTTCATTTGATTCAAAGGATGTCTGATTGTTGATTTTATTTAAATTATTTATTAATTTTTGATGTGCATTGTCTTTAGATGTAAATCTTGTTTGCTTTCGTGTTATCTACAATACCACTTTAATTTTCGGTTCAAACACTATCGTCCATTTTGAAATATTCTCTTAATCTACATTACAATCATTGCATTCACGCTTAACATCTTGAGAACTTGAAAGTGCTGTACTCGATACTTAAATAAAAAAGGTGCCAGTTTTCTCTGTGCACCTTTAAATTGAGCTTTTGGCTAAACCTTATTTTTTACGGAAAATAGATTTTTTACGTTTCTTAGATGTTGTATATTGATCTAATTTGTCTTCTAAAAATTGTAAACGTTGTTGAAGTGTTTCATTTTCAGATTTTAATAAATGAAACTGTTTCTTATTCGGTTTCTTTTTACGCTTTTTAGATTTAGGATTCTTGCTGAATAAACCAGTGTTTTTCTTACCTTTTTTGCCTTTTTTCTTTTTGTCATCACCAAAGATTGAGTCTTTTAAGTCTGATGCTTTATCTTTTAAGGTAGCGTTTGATGCATTCTTTTTAGTGTAAAGTGCTTTTTTGTCTTTTTTCGGTTTTAAAACATAGCCAAGACCTGCACCGACTGCTCCCCCAGCCACTGTGCGGTATACTGGACTAGATGTCCATTTCTTCTTTTTAGGTTGTAACTTTTTAGTTTTTTCTGTCTGATTTTTAATTTGTTTACTCATAATTTTTCCCCTCTACTTTCTTAATGTTTTACAGCAATTCTTCAAAACGTTCTTCTAAACGACTGATAGCTTCTTTAAGCTGTTCGTTTTCTTCTAATAACGCTTCATAATATTCTTCTCCATCTAATTCTTCTTCGTCTTCCTCATCATACGCATCGTCTTCATCTTCTACGTATGCTTCTTCAAACTCTTCATCATCTTCATAGTATTCTTCGTCTTCGTCCTCTTCATCGGATCTTTGAAAAAAATCACGGGTTTTGTTTTCAATATTCATCGCGATATAGGCTTTAATGTTTTCTTCCGTAATTTCATAAACATCTGAAGCGATATTTTGGAATAACTCTGATTCTTTTACACGATGAATCATATTTTGAGTACCTTCTCGTCTATAGAACCAGCCGAAAGTTGCGCCGAACACACCGCCTACAATCGCATCAGCAACATGAATGTTTTTGTTGCGTTTATTTCTCTTCTTTTTAATATTTACGCCCTTTTTATACCTGCTCACGATAACACCCCTCTCTCTTTAATCGGTATTATTATTTTTACCCTCAACTCTAATTTGCAAACAAATCATGTTCTGATTAATTTATCTTTTTTCAGTAAATCATGTTTTATATTTTATTTTTGACTGTTGCAAATTAGTCAAAAGGGGTTTTTTACTCAACAATAAAGTTATCTTTCATCATTTACTTCGAATTACTTTGAAGTTCATCAAAATGAATAGATTAAACCTTAGTTAATAAGGCGGATTAAATTCTGGGTCCTACCGTACTATAACTTTCTATTTTAGTTCAAATATTTCGAGATAAAAAAAGCACTTGTTTTAGCTTGGGTTTATGCCCAGTAACTAAAGCAAGTGCTTAGTAAAACATATATTCATTATGATATTCAACCAATAGATTTTAGAGCGTATTGCTCAATAACTTCAGTTAAATGCGGATAAGCTTTTTTAAGTTCATTTTGTTCAAACATTTCAAAGTGCTCAAACATAAAACCTGGTTGGCACATACACCCGACAAGTGCATAACCTTCTTCAGGTTTAATCGAAGAAGCAAAAATTGTACCTGCAGGTACGACATGCTGCAGTACTTCGCCTTTTGTCATATCAGGACCAATATCTACCGCTTCATATTGGCCATCAGGATGAATCATATGCACTGTCAAAGTATTACCATAATGATAATACCAAATTTCATCAGCATCTATACGATGAAAATGTGAAATATTGTCATCTGTTAATAGAAAATAAATACTTGTATAAGCTGGACGTGCTTGTCCACCTTCTTGGCGCTCGGCTTGAATAATCTCTTTATAATAGCCACCTTCTGGATGCGGTAATAAATCTAATTGACGCACCCATTCCGATATAGAATGTTCCATTACTTAATCCAAGTCCACATTATGATATACGTTTTGAACATCTTCTAAATCTTCTAACGCATCGATTAAACCTTCTAATGTTGCTTTGTCTTCATCTGATAATTGGATATCATTTTGAGGTAACATTTCAAATTCAGCAACTTCGAATTCTTCAACGCCACTTTCTTTTAAAGCTTCTTGTACTTGTGCAAATTGATCTGGCTCAGCATATACGATTGTTAAATCGCCATCTTCAACAACATCACGCACATCTAAATCTTTTTCCATTAAAACTTCTAAGATTTCATCTGCAGATTTGCCTTCGAATGCGAAAGTACCTGTATGTGTGAACATATAAGATACTGAACCTGATACACCCATGTTACCGCCGTTTTTACCGAAAGCAGCACGTACATCTGACGCAGTACGGTTAACATTGTTTGTCAATGCATCAACAATCAGCATTGAACCGTTAGGACCAAACCCTTCATAACGTAATTCATCGTAATTTTCATCATCATTACCTTTTGCTTTATCAATCGCACGGTCGATGATGTTTTTCGGTACATTGTAAGTTTTTGCACGTTCAAGCACTAAACGTAATGCTTGGTTCGATTCTGGATCAGGTTCACCAGATTTCGCAGCTACATAAATTTCTTTACCGAATTTCGCATAAATACGACTTGTGTTTTTATCTTTTTGGGCTTTTTTCTCTTTGATGTTATTCCATTTACGTCCCATACTTCCATCTCGCTTTCGCTCTCAATTTTTAACATCAACTATTATACATGATTTCTTGCTTAATATATAGTTATTGAACACCAAGTTCCCCTTTTGTGCATAATTACTTTGATTTAGCACAAAAAACAGCCCATATGCCTGGGCTGTTCATCCACAATATTATATCTCTCTAGTATGGGGTGTTTGATGTATAATCAACCTAAAAATTTATCAATAGCTTTTAACATTTCATCAAGCTTCTCTATGTTTTTATCATCCATATAAATATAAACCTTACGTTCGTCAGTCTCAGAACGGACTTTGCTGACACGATCTTGGTTTACTAGTTTACGGATAGATGCCAACACTTTAGTTCGGCTGATTTCAAATGAATCTGTTGCAATCTTTAAAAAGGGCTGCATTAACATCTTTTCTTCGGTGCAATTCTCATGAACACAATTAAGTATTACAAAGTCATTCATGTTGATTTTATATGTTTCTTCAATGAAACGTGTCAAATCCATAAATTTTTTGTATTCATTGAGCAATTTCTCTAAGTTACTTTTTTTCAAAGTATACGCCTCCAGATTTTATATCGATATAATACATTAAGTATGAATATTAAAAGTCTAAAAGTCTTTAGTGTTTCCCCACATTGTCTTTGCAATTTTCCTGAGTACGACAAATTGAATTGTATAAAACACATCTTACTCTTACAAATTTCAATCTATTTCGTTGTTTTGTACAAGGAAATCAATTGCAACGAGTTATATTCAACATCAACACTCAATGTGTCGTTATTAAAATTATGTTCAAACACATCAAACTTCGGATTATTGGCGTTTTTAATCTTACGTTTTAAATCTTTTGGCCACTTAAATGTAGGCATTATACTAGGTGAAATAATTTCATTAATGTTGCCGTATTTATAATCTGTTACTTCACGTGTTACCAAATAATTATCTCTTAAACTTTCATCTTTAAAACCGATATAGAAGCGATGGCAGCTTTGGTTACCCTCATGCATTTCATTTTCAATAATACGCCAGTCATAAACCATAATACTGTAATGTTCATCACCACGTGTCATCAGACAAGCATCATCTTCATAAAAATAAAATGTCTCAAACCCAGAGAGCTGTCTATATAAAAAGTACAATGTTGTTTTGAAACCACTTGTATCAAAAAGAAACGCGATATTCTTATCAGTGCGTTGATATAGATCCACGCCGATTCCAGATAAAACTCCATAAAAGCGCATAAACATATACATCATCAACGGTGTGCTATCTAAGAGACTCATATCTTTATTCAATAACTTTCTATTCGGTACATTAAGCAGTATATATTTACGTTCTTCTAAATGAACTTGTCTCATAACTGATTGAAGTGCATTCAGATTAACTAGTTGCTTCATCGGCATTTTCTGATAGGATTTTTCCAGATAAGGATACTTTAATTTCTCATTATCAATAAAATAATAATCAAAATTCACCCGTTTAATAGGGAGTTCTAATGCTTTAAATTTTTCAGGGTCATTAAATAATTTAGTCACATCTAGATTGAAATTAACATTAAACCCAATTTCTTTAATTCTCATTTTTTGAATATAAATGTCTTTCAATGATTGATTCTGCAAGCTAAATGTAATTGAAATCTTAGAAGTATCCTTTTTGAGATCTTTATACGCTTGATGTTCTGTAAATGCACGCGACTGCATCAACTCATGCTTCACATAATCGATATCTTCTTTTGATTCCAGTTCAAATGCTACTCTCACTTTGCTTTGATAGATGGTATCAAGCATAGCAACCAATTCGCTCGTGCTAAAGTTTTTATGAATCGTCGGTATACTTGGATGGATTAAAAACATCACTTCTTCATCGAAATCAAAAATTTCTTGATGCCTGTGGTAAACCATCACTTCTTTCAATTCTTCAAGCGTGTGAATTTGAATCGTCATAACAAACGGACGTTTAGGAGAATAGATAGGATTATTATTATCCACGTAAATAATATTCTCTTTATCTTCTGTCCAATTCTTCAGTATATCTTTGATTTTAGCCAAATATGCTTTTTTACCTTCGTCACTGACTTCAGAATCTTGATCTTTCACTAAATAACATAAGTCTTTGCTTAATTTAGATTTATGTCTGTAATCATTCGGCGTTGTGTCTAAATGACGTTTAAACTTTCTATAATAACCACTGAAGTTGCTGAACCCTACTTCTTCAGAGATATCCAAAATTTTTCGATTGGTTGTTACTAACATTTCTATTGAAAGTCCAATTCGTAATGTTTCAATGTAATTTCTGAAACCCATATTAAATATTTTATAAAAGGAAGATGAGAGTGTTGTCGGAGAAATATACACTTCTTTAGCTACTGTTTCTAAAGTCAGTTTCTCTCCAATATGTTCGTTGATATAATCTACGATTTTCTTTTCTCTGTAATCTAGCGATGCAATTAATTGGTGGGAAGCATGTTTAATCTCAACACTTGCTTCTTCAATTAAGATATCGCAAATCTCACTAATACATTGTTTAATCAATTCTTCTGTTAAAGTTTCTTCAAGATACTTTTCCAATAAAATCAACATTGCTTTTTCAATTCTACTGTTAGACTGAACCATTTGAATATTAAAGCAATAATTAAAAAAAGCGAAATCCTTCTCAAGGAACCAATCACTCGCAACATAAACCATCATCATCTTTTTGTTTTTCGAAACTTGAAAAACTTCATTATGGTTGATGAGACAAACAGTGTTATTTACTGTTTCAACTTGAGCGGACCTTTGGATTTCTGCTGTATCGTTTACTGGCCATAGTAATAACACTCCATCATAACAACGGTTGGCTGGCAAATTTTCAGCTGCATATAAATCAATAATACTACTTCTCATTCATATAACCTTTAATAAAATAAGCTGTTCGTAGTCGTAATGATACTTCTCTCTTTATTTTATTCCTTCCCTGTAATTTCTCTAGGACTATACTCTACAAATTTAGCACACAACGCAATTAGATACAAATTTTAAAATTTAATAGTATTTTTATGTTGTTTCAAATTACGTAATGTATGATTATATCGTACTATTCTTATCAATGATAACTAGATTAAATAATATAATGAAGGACTGGAACATTGTTTTTCTTTGTTCCAGTCCTATTCTCGATGATATTAATCTCTAAAACGATTAGCTAAACTTAAGATATTAATAATAATATTCAATAAGTTCACAAATAAATTAAAGCCCATTTCACTAGGTGCAAATTGCCCTCGTTTCAATCGGTTAAAATCATATAAAGTATACAACAAGAATAAGCCGACTGCTACGACGTTAATGACCGTGTAGAAAATCGGATTTTGTACGAAGAAACCGATTAAAGTAGCCACAATTAATGCGATTAAGACGACAAATAGATATTTACCAATACTCGATGCGTTTTGAACGAAAAAGTAGCCAATCACACCGAATGCGATAAAGGCACCTACTGCAAGGGCTACATTTTTATAAAATAGTTCCGGTCCTAAATTCTGCATATATGTTGTAAATGCAGCGTAAGCTAATAAACCGATTGCTACAGCGTATATATTAGAAATTAAAAATCCAAATTTACGTGATCGATTAACAAATAATGAAATCAAAATTAATACCGTCAAACCGATAGAAAGTGGTCTTCTCCAAGCATCAGGCAAGTACTGGCCAAAATATGTACCGATACCAAAAATAATCCAGAAGTACATAAAATAAAGCCAGACCTTCGCATAAGCACTCGATTTTGAGGCAGCATGTGTTGAATTTACCAAGTTGTTCAACTCCTTCATTGAAACGATTTAATAGTTATTATTTCATAGAGTGTGTTCTTATTTCCACTTTCTGATTTAATGATAGTAAATCTTTAATATTATTTAATGTAGTGTCATTTTTTATTACAAACATTACAGTAGCGTTGTCAAAAATCCAAATTTTCTTCAATAAATCCTATATTGTCTAGTGTTTTCTGAATTTTAGACAATTCTGGTTTTATTAAAAATTATTACAAGCACGTAACAACCGACAATTTACCGCATATTTTTGATAAGATGTGGAAGTATAGAAATAATGATTGATATTCGTATTACATAGTAAATAAAAACGAATGTATAAATACTGAACCAAACTTAGAGGAGGAATCTCATTTGAAAAAGTTAGCAGTTACATTTTCAGTTGCAACAGGTGCGGCCTTAGCGCTTACTCAACAAGATGCTGATGCATCAACACAGCACACAGTACAAGCCGGTGAATCACTTTGGTCTATCGCACAAGAATACGGCACTTCTATCGAAAGTATTAAGCAAGATAACAATTTATCAAATAATATGTTATTCCCTGGCCAAGTCATTACAGTAAATGGCAGCAGTCAAAGTTCAAACACAGGGGCGACTGTTAACGTTTCTGGCGGCACACATACAGTGCAAGCAGGTGAATCATTAAATATCATCGCAAACCAATATGGCACATCTGCTGAAGCAATTATGTCAGCTAACGGTTTAAATGGTTATTTAATCCACCCTGGTCAACAATTGACTATTCCAGGCGCAGGTGGTTCTGGCGGATCAGGTGGCACACCTACAGCAACACCTTCAACAAACCAATCACCGACATTTAATCATGCTAACTTATATGACTGGGGACAATGTACTTGGCATGTATTCAATCGTCGCGCTGAAACAGGCCAACCAATCAGTACATACTGGTGGAACGCAGATCACTGGGCAAATAATGCTCAAGCTGATGGTTACACAGTAAACAATACACCTGCAGCAGGTTCAATTATGCAGAACTACGAAGGACCAATCGGTCACGTTGCATATGTAGAACAAGTAAATGGTGATGGCAGTATCTTAATTTCTGAAATGAACTATAATACACCACCAGGCATTGTCGACTACCGTACAATTCCTGCTTCAATGGCTTCTAGCTATAACTACATTCATTAATAATCTAAAAAGACGATGTGTTATCGTCTTTTTATTTTGGCTTTAATTCAAAACTATTAAAAAATGTAACATGCTAATTAAAAAGAAAATCAATAACTTATATACAGTTCTAAGAGTTAATTTAACGCACAAGAAAGCGGACCATTTTCAACTTCTGAAAATGGTCCGCTTTCTATTTAAAACTCTATATGTTTGTGTCTCAATGATTGAGAATTGATTATAAGAAAATATTCATAATCCAGTAAATCATTGCTGCGACGAATGCTGAAATTGGTAAAGTAATTACCCAAGTCACAATCATACGTTGTGCTGTATTCCATTTAACACCTTTGATGCGGTTAGATGCCCCTACACCAAGGATAGATGAAGATACAACGTGTGTTGTTGATAATGGGAAATGTAATGAAGATGCGACGAAAATTGTTAATGCTGAAGACAAGTCTGCAGCAGCCCCGTTAGCTGGGCGAATCTTCATAATGTTACCGCCGACAGTTTTGATGATTTTCCAACCACCTACTGCTGTACCTAGACCCATAGCGGCAGCACAGGCTACCTTAACCCATAATTGCGGTTCAACATTGTTGCCATCTTGCAAGTTCGCAACAATTAAAGCTAGTGTAATGATACCCATTGATTTTTGTGCATCGTTTGTACCATGTGAGAATGATTGTAATGATGCTGTGAAAATCTGGAATATTCTAAAGTTGCGATTAGCTTTTGTCAAATTCGCATTTTTAAATACGACTTTAACAATACTGTACATAATGAAACCTACACAAAAGGCAATCAATGGCGATACAATCAACACAATAATAATCTTAGTGAAGCCTTGGAAATGCAACACTGAAAATGAACCTTGAGATGCAACCGCTGCACCTGCAATCGAACCGATTAAGGCATGTGATGAAGAACTTGGAATACCGAAGTACCATGTTAACAAGTTCCAGAATATCGCTGCGAAAATAGCCGCTAATACTACGACTAATCCATTTTGTAATTTAAATGGATCCACAATGTCTTTCGTAATAGTTCCTGCTACACCTGTAAATGTTAGTGCACCGATGAAGTTCATAATCGCTGCTAAAAAGATTGCGCGTCTTGGTGTCAGTGCTCTTGTCGACACTGCAGTAGCTACCGCATTCGCTGTATCGTGGAAACCGTTAATAAAGTCGAACACCAATGAAAAAATAACGATAGCTACAGTGATAATTATAATATAATCCATTTTATATTACTCCTTAGCTATTTTTCATGATAATTGTTTCGAAATTATTTGCGACTGCTTGGCATTTATCTGCAATGTTTTCTAAGCTTTCATATATGTCTTTAATTTTAATCAATGTGATTGGATCTGTTTCACTATTGAAGATATGTTTAATTGATTGTCTTAAAATACCATCACAATTTGTTTCAAATTCTTTGATATTAATTGAATGAATACGCATGTGAGAAAGTTTCTTTTCTACTAATAAGCCAATAGCTAATTTCATTTCAGCTACTGCTTTTTGAATATTATCTACAAATTCAGCCATGTATTCATCTGAATACTCGATTGAATACATTTCGAACATTGCTGATGTTTCTTCCATTGCGTCTAAAACATCATCAATAGCGTTACATAAAGATAAAATATCCTCACGCTCGATTGGGGTAATGAACGTTTGGTTCAAGTCTGAAATCACTTGGTGCATTAATTCGTCACCGTGTGACTCATACGTTTTGATATTATCAGAATAAGCTTTCAAATCTAGGTGTGTGTTAAAGTCCATTTTCCCGAACTCAATTGCTGCGCGATCTAAATTGAATACCATTTCCTCCAATTTAACCATGAACTTATCCTTTTTCTTGTTAAACATTGAAAATCCTCCATTTTCAGCGATTGCTTCCCAATCACATTTCATAAATTTGAACTCAAAAGTATATAATTGTAAAAAGTAATCGTGTGATACTTTTGAAACTAATATGTATACCATCTTCACACTAGCTTCAAATAAATTTTACCTTCCTAAAAAGAAAATAGCACAAAATTTACAACACTACAATTCTATTTACAAAATCTTAACAATTGAACATAATTGTAATGTCCGATTGTTTTGCTAAGTTTTCACAATTTCCACAATTCTAAGCAAAAAGTGGATATTTCCTCTCTTAAAATTTTACCTAACTTCCCCATTTTTACACATTCCTTTCAAAAAAAATACTCCGAAAACTCATTATTTCAAGTTTTCGAAGTAAGTTTACTATTCTATACTATAT
>NZ_PZGG01000003.1 GCF_003043455.1 Staphylococcus simulans
GGAATAGCCTATCATTGTATAAGAATTTTCCTGAAAATGTTTGAAAAGCATTGATAAAAGTGGAGAAACTGATACGATAGATAGTAAGTGAAAATGATTATCAGTTACAGTTGATCATTAAATGTTTTAAGAGGGGATAGGAGTTCCAAATGATTAAACAACTCATGCGCTTTCCAGTTTTATTAATTCTTTTTATATGTTTGACTATCCTTTCATTATTCGTTGGTGTTAGTCAGCTTTCTATTACGCAAATTTTTCATTTAACCACAGACCAACAAAATATACTTATTACGAGTCGTATTCCAAGAACAGTCAGTATTATTATTTCAGGCAGTTCTTTAGCACTGGCTGGATTAATTATGCAACAGATGATGCAAAACAAGTTCGTCAGTCCAACGACTGCAGGGACGATGGAGTGGGCGAAACTAGGTATCCTCATCTCATTAATCTTCTTTCCGCAAGCGCATATTTTAATTAAGTTATTATTCGCTATGGTACTAAGTATCGGCGGTACTTTCTTCTTTATGAAATTGATTCAAATTATACGTTTTAAAGATGTCATATTTGTACCGTTGCTCGGTATTATGATTGGCGGTATTGTTTCCAGTTTAACGACGTTTGTAGCGTTAAGAACGAATGCCTTACAAAGTATCGGTAACTGGTTGAACGGCAACTTCGCGATTATCACAAGTGGTCGTTATGAAGTCTTATATTTAAGTATTCCATTACTTATTCTTACGTATATTTTTGCCAACTATTTTACAATAGCCGGTATGGGTAAAGATTTCAGTCATAACTTAGGTGTCAATTATGACCGCATAATGATGTTCGGTTTAACGATTACTGCCACAATGACCGCATTAGTAGTGGTCACAGTAGGAACTTTACCGTTCTTAGGGTTAATTGTGCCGAATATCGTGTCTATCTATCGAGGAGATCATCTAAAGAATGCCTTGCCGCACACTGCAGTGTTAGGTGCGATTTTTGTATTGGTGTCTGACATTTTAGGGCGTGTGATTGTTTATCCCTATGAAATCAATATCGGATTGACAATCGGTGTCTTCGGGACATTAATTTTCTTAGTAATGTTATTTAAAGGGAGTCGCAACTATGAGTCATAAACAAAGTAATATCAGGCTATTTATTTTATTAGGTGTAGTTGTGGTGACAGGTATTTTATATCTCGTGCTAGGAATTGATTTTGATATCTTTGCATACCAGATACAAAGTCGTATCAGAAAACTGATTTTAATGATTTTAGTCGGTGCAGCGATTGGGACTTCGGTCATTATATTCCAAGCGATTACAGTCAACCGGTTATTAACGCCTTCTATGATGGGGTTAGATGCGGTTTATATGTTTGTCAAAGTTGTCTTAGTATTTATGTTTGGCATTCAATCAATGGCAGTAACTAATATTTATCTCAACTTTGCGTTGACACTTGTCGCAATGATTATATTCGCATTAATTCTATTCCAAGGTGTCTTTAAATACGGCAACTTCTCAGTGTACTTCATCTTATTAATCGGTGTGATTTTAGGGACGTTCTTTAGAAGTATCACAGGCTTTATTGAGCTCGTGATCAATCCTGAAGATTTCTTAGCTGTACAAAGTTCAATGTTTGCGAACTTTAATGCCTCAAACTCAAAATTAGTTGCGGTCAGCAGTGTCGTGCTGGTTACCTTAATCTTGATTACCATTAAAATCTTGCCTTATTTAGATGTATTGTTATTAGGAAAAGCACAGGCACTAAACTTAGGTGTCAATTATACACGTATGACCCGTTTATTGATGATTATGGTCGCATTATTGACTTCAATTGCTACAGCACTTGTTGGTCCGATTACATTCTTAGGATTATTAACTGTGAATATTGCACATGAAGTAATGAAGACATATGAACATAAATATTTATTACCTGCGACGATATTTTTAAGCTGGATCAGCTTATTTACTGCAGAATGGATTGTAGAACATTTATTTGAAGCCACGACAGAAGTAAGTATCCTCATCAACTTAATCGGAGGAACTTACTTCGTATATTTATTGATTAAAAGGAGAAATTCATGATGATACAAGTTCAAGATTTAAATAAAACGATTCATGATAAACCGATTCTTAAAGATATTAACGTAGAAATTCGTAAAGGCCGTTTGACTTCATTAATCGGTCCAAACGGTGCAGGTAAAAGTACCTTATTATCTGCGGTCAGCCGTTTAATGGATATTGATACAGGTTCTATCGAACTAGAACATGAAGGTATTGGCGCATTTACAAGTAATGAAATTGCGAAGAAGCTTTCAGTTTTAAAACAAACAAATCATACAGAACTAAATATCACAGTAGAACAATTAGTCGCATTCGGTCGCTTCCCATACTCTAAAGGCCGATTAGACGATACAGATAAAGAAAAAATCAATGAAGCTTTAGATTTACTACAACTACAAGAAATCAGAGACCGTAATCTTAAAACACTTTCAGGCGGTCAACGTCAACGTGCTTATATCGCGATGACTATCGCACAAGATACAGAATGTATATTATTAGACGAACCGCTAAACAACTTAGATATGAAATATTCAGTAGAAATTATGAAAACACTGAGAAAATTGACAAGAGAACACGGCAAAACGATTGTGATCGTATTGCACGATATCAACTTTGCGTCGAGCTATTCAGATGATGTGATTGCGATGAAAGACGGCGAAATCGTCAAAGCGAGCGAACGAGACGAAGTAATTCAACCGGGCATCTTAAGACATCTTTATGATATGGATGTCGATATCGAATGCATCAGAGGCCAAAGAATTTGTTTATATTATAGTTAAGTACTGACTATTTGAAAGGGGTGATGCCGATCTTTTACGGCATATCAAGACGGGGGTCTAACACATTTCAGGAGGATAAAGAAAGATGAAGAAATTAGGCTTATTTATTTTAGTTAGTGTTATGTTTTTACTTGCTGCGTGTGGTAATGGCAGCGATTCAAAAGAAAGTTCAGAAAAAGGTTCATCAGATAAAAAGACAGTCAAAATTGAAAACAACTATACTTTAAGAAGTGAAGATCCTAAAGGCGGCGACGAAAAAGGGGTTAAGAATGAAGTAGAAGTACCAGTTAACCCTAAAAATGCAGTTGTTTTAGACTATGGTGCATTAGATACGCTTAAAGCTATGGGTGTAGCAGATAAAGTTAAAGCAGTACCTAAAGGTGAAGGCAACAGCACATTACCAGATTTCTTAAAAGAATTTAAAGACGACAAATACATTAATACTGGTTCTTTAAAAGAAGTGAACTTCGATAAAATTGCACAAGCAAAACCAGAAGTTATCTTCATTTCATCACGTACAGCAAACCAAAAGAATTTAGATGAATTCAAAAAAGCAGCACCAGACGCTAAAGTTGTTTATGTAGGCGCTGATGATAAAGACTATGTTAATTCAGTGAAGAAAAACGCTGAAAACTTAGGTAAAATTTACGACAAAGAAGATAAAGCGAAGTCATTAAATAAAGAATTAGACAAAAAAATCGCAGACATGAAAGACAAAACGAAAGACTTTGATAAAAAAGTAATGTACTTATTAGTGAACGAAGGTGAATTATCTACATTCGGTCCTAAAGAGCGTTTCGGCAGCTTAGTTTATAACACATTAGGTTTCAAACCAGCTGACAGTAAAATCAAAGGCAGCTCACACGGTCAAAACGTGACAAATGAGTATATCAACGAGAAAAATCCAGGTGTGATTTTAGCGATGGACCGCGGTCAAGCAATTGGCGGTAAATCAACAGCGAAACAAGTATTAGGCAACGATGTCATTAAAAATGTTAAAGCTATCAAAGATGATGAAGTTTACGAACTTGATCCAAAATTATGGTACTTTGCTTCAGGTTCAACAACTACAACAATGAAACAAATTGACGAATTAAAAGACGTTGTTAAATAATTACCATTTTTAATAGGGGGAAGATGGTAATTAAAAACCAGGTCGGAAAGGTTATATTTTCCGACCTGGTTTTATTTAATTTAAATCATTATTGATTTGTATAATGTCATATTAAACGTCAAAATATAAAGGATAATGTGCAGCGCATCTTGGATTGAATTGCGCACCGCAATGCGGACAGTGGTCTGTCTGCATATAATCCTTAATAGATAAGGTAGTTTTACAAACACCACACAAAATTGCATGTTCATCGAATTCTGATTTTGACCATGGTATAGGCGCATGATCTTCTGATTCGTTATGGCAATGAATACATGCATAGAACTTATCGCAGCATTTAAATTTGATAGCAATCACATCTAAAGGCGTATGATAATGTGTACAACGTGTTTCGTCATCGAGACCGATACCATGAACAACGTAGGGTTTGTTATTCATCTTCTGGATGATCACCGATAACACGTACTTCGGGATGTAATTCAACATCAAATTTTTCTTTAACAACTTGTTGTACATGATGAATCAAGTCTTCGTAATCTGTCGCAGTTCCGTTATCGACATTAACCATAAATCCAGCATGTTTGGTTGAAACCTCAACACCGCCGATACGATGACCTTGCAAGTCAGAGTCTTGAATTAATTTACCCGCAAAGTGGCCAGGTGGTCGTTGGAAGACACTGCCGCATGAAGGATATTCAAGCGGTTGTTTAGATTCACGACGTTCTGTTAAATCGTCCATTACAGCTTGGATTTCATCTTGTTTACCTGGTGTTAAATTGAATGCAGCTTCTAACACTACTAAGTGTTGTTTTTGAACAATACTGCTTCGGTAACCAAGCTCTAATTCATCTCTTGTAAGTTGTACTAAATCGCCCTGTTCATTTACACAGACAGCATAATCAATACAATCACGGACTTCACCGCCGTATGCGCCGGCATTCATAAAGACAGCTCCGCCGATTGAGCCAGGGATACCGCAGGCAAACTCTAAGCCAGTTAAAGATTCATCACGTGCAGTACGGGAGACATCAATAATCGCTGCACCGCTTCCTGCAATTATGACATTATCTTCAACCTTAATATAATCCATAGACAACAGGCTCAATACAATTCCGCGAATACCGCCTTCACGAATAATAATATTAGAGCCGTTGCCTAAATAAGTGACAGGAATGTTGTTGATTCTAGCAATGTGATTGATGGCCTGAACTTCTTCAAAAGTCGTCGGACTGAGATAGAAGTCAGCATTTCCTCCTGTTTGCGTATAAGTATAGCGTTTTAATGGTTCATCAACTTTTATAATTTCTTCTGGCAGAACCTTTTTCAGTTCTGTTAGAATGTCATCTTTGTGCAACGATAGAACTCCCTTTCAATTATTTTCACTTTCTTATTATAGCAATGAAACAGGCTTTTTGTGAAATACAATCAGTTTAATTCAAGCCGAATTTCCGTGACAACTTTTCAAACAATGCTGTTTTGCCTGCTTCATAGTCGCGAATAGTCTCGGATTGAGCGTGCAGATGTTGTTTGGCTTCTGCAAATTCAGTTTGTATCTCAGGATTTTGTGTTAAAGCCTCTTGCATCGTTAAGTAATGGTCATATTGATCGGATTCGATTTGTAAAATGTGCAGACGTACGATTTGTTTAAGCTCTTTTAAGTTATTGAATTGTGCCATCACTACCTTTTTCTTATAACGATGGTGTAAACGATAGAAGCCAGCATAATTTAATCGTTTTTCATCTAAAGCTGTAATATCATGTAAATTAGTAACACCGACTAATAAATCTAAAATCGGTTCTGTTGGATAATTAAAATGCGCAGTACCGCCAATATGGTGGACTGTCTTAACAGGTGTATTAAGCAGACCGAGTAATAAGTCGCTTAACTCTTGAAATTGATGTTGATAATTTTGAAGCGCTTGCCTATCTTTAATTAAGGGCTGCGTTTTAGAATACATATTCAACCGTCCTTTGTAAAAGTTCTAAAAGTATTATATTATGAATTCTGATATACTCAAACATTAATCATGCAAACTATACAGATAAAAAGACAGGAGTGGACAATGTGAAAAAATGGCTTCTCGCAATAACGATTGTTTGTCTAACGCTGTCTCTTGCGGCATGCAGTAGTAAAACACAGTCAGATTTAAACCACTTTGAGAAAGCGAAGCATGAAGTGGATAAAGAAGAGAAACATGTTAAACAAGTCATGGATGAAATTCATTTAAACCGTTTAAGTGAATTAAGTAAATCAGATTTGACAGATAGAAACAAAACAGACTTTCAACAAATGGAAAAAGATATCGATAAAAAATTAATGCCGGCCTTTAAATCTTATAAAAAAGCCGCAAAACAGCTTCCTGCAGAAACTAAAAAGGTGAAAGACTTACGTCACACATATTTGCATGAAATAGATCAACAAGAAAAAGCATTAAAAGACATTCGTAATTTCGTTCATTTATGTAATCAGTCTATCAAAGCGAATGAAGATATTTTAAACTACACTAGGTTATTTGAGAAGAATCGTGCACTTTTAGAGAAGCAAGTGACAGAAGCACGTCAAAATGGTGAATCTGAGAGTATAGATAAATTTACAAGTAAATTAAAACATCATAATAAAGAATTGCAGAAGATTGCGAAGAAATATCTTGATGCAGACAATCCTCAAAACACTAAAACGGTCATCAAAGAAAAAATTCAACCTTTAATCAGCAAACAGATTGAAGAGTTGAATCAAGCGAGTGTATCTGAAGAAAAGACTGCAAAAGCGCATCAAACTGCAATCGAAATGTATTACAGCTTACAAAATTATTACGAGACACGTCAAAGAACTATTGACATCAGCCGTAAATTGGAGCAATATGATATGAATAAAACTCCTTTAACAGGGAATGAATTAGGTAAGTACCACCATCAATTCCGTAATGATTTCAAAGAGCTAAAGAACGATTTGCATCAGAATGATTGAAAAAAGCAAGAAAAATATTAGTATTTTGGTTAACATTGAAATATAAAGTGTGTATAATTAGACACATTGAAATAGGAAATAGAATGAATGGGACTATCACTTTAAGTGATAAATATTTTTAGAGGTGAATAGAATGGCTACAAAGCTGACTTCAATTGACCAGTTTAAACAAGTAATTAACGACAACAAATATGTATTTATTATGAAACACAGTAACACTTGCCCAATTTCAGCAAATGCTTACGATCAGTTCAATAAGTTTTTATATGAACGTGATATCGATGGGTACTATTTAATTGTGCAAGAACAAAGAGATGTATCTGATTACATTGCGGAACAAACTGGCGTGAAGCATGAATCGCCACAAGCTTTTTATTTTGTTGATGGTGAAGTTAAATGGCATGCAAGTCATGATGACATTAATGTGACTTCACTTGCACAAGCTGAAGAGTAAACTTGCTTGTCAGGGGGCACAAGCACTAATAACATAAAGTAAAAAGCGGACTCCATGCTTTTAGACGTTGGACACGATGGGTATATGTTTCCAACACAATCTGAAAGCTTGGAGTTTTTTTATTTAAGGCAGATTAAGCATTAGGCGTTCCAGTAGGTTTTTTGAAACAAGCCCTGTATAATATTTAAGTGAATTGAACAAACATTGGGAAACTTTATTTGAGGTGACAAAATGAGAGTATTAGTCGCAATGGATGAATTTAATGGAATCGTTTCAAGTTATGAGGCGAATCGATATGTGGAAGAAGCGGTCGCAAGTCAAATTGAAGAAGCGGATATTGTCCAAGTACCGCTGTTCAATGGACGTCATGAATTGATGGATTCTGTCTTTTTATGGCAATCTGGTACTAAATATCGTGTAGATGTCCATGATGCAGATATGAAACAAGTTGAAGGCCTCTACGGGAAAACTGAGAGCGAAATGACGATTATTGAAGCAGATTTATTCTTACAAGGAAATCGTCCGCTGACAGAACGTACCAGCTTTGGTTTAGGTGAATTGATTGCGGCAGCATTAGATAATGATGCGAAGCATTTAGTGATTTCACTTGGTAATATTGCAAGCTTTGATGGTGGGGCAGGAATGCTGCAAGCATTAGGCGCGAAATATTACAACGATGAAGGTGAAACTGTCGACGCAAAAGAAGGCGTAGGCGTATTAAAATATATTCGTCGTGTGGATTTCTCAGGTCTAGATCAACGTTTAAAAGATGCACGTATTCAACTTGTTTCAGACTTTGCCAGCAAAATGTATGGTAAACAAAGTGAAATTATGCAATTGTATAAATTGTTAGAGATTTCAAGAGAAGAAGCTGCGACAATCGACAATTTAGTCTGGTATTTCAGCGAAATCTTAAAAAATGAAACACGTGCTGTAACAAGCACCGTAGAACGTGGTGGTGCAGGTGGCGGTATTGCGGCTGTCTTAGCTGCACTTTATAATGCAGAAGTTCTGACAAGTCATAGTTTAGTGGATCAAATTACACATTTAGAAAACTTGATTGAACAAGCAGACTTAATTATGTTCGGCGAAGGTATCAATGAACAAGATCATTTATTAGAAACAACATCATTAAGAATTGCAGAGCTTGCGACAAAATATCATAAACCTTGTATTGCGATTAATGCGACAGCAGACAAGTTTGATCGTTATGAAGGATTAGGCGTCACAGGAATGTTCAACTTATTTATGACGATGCCTAAGCACTATACAAGTTTTGAAGCAGGTTTACAAATCCGCTTCTACGCCGTCCAAGCTTTAAAACTTTTAACAACGACATTCAATACAAAGAAATCACAAACACAAGCATAATCTACGAAATAATTTTAACTAAACAATTTAATTGAACATAAAAATGGCTGAACCCGAATCAAAAGGTTCAGCCATTTTTTTATTTATACATAGTGACGTCTCTAGATAAACGTTATTATTATGCTTCTGTATTGCTTACTTCTTCAGCGATACCTACAATCACTTGTACGGCTTTTTCCATGACATCGATAGAAGCGTATTCGAATGGACCATGGAAATTATCGCAACCTGTGAAGATGTTTGGTGTCGGTAAGCCCATAAATGATAATTGTGAACCGTCAGTACCGCCACGAATCGGTTCTGTATTCGGTTCAATACCTAATTGATTGAAGACGCGTTTTGGAATGTCAATGACTTCTGGCACTTCATTAATTTTCTCAGCCATATTGAAGTATTGATCATATACCTCTAATTCAATTGGGTTGTTTGGATAATCTTCATTGATTTCGTTTTGAATATCTTCAAGCAACGCTTTACGTGCTTCAAAGCGATTACGGTCATGGTCACGCACGATATATTTCAATGTTGCTTTTTCAGTTGTACCATTGAAGTTCATTAAGTGGAAGAAGCCTTCATAACCTTCTGTTTCTTCTGGCACTTCATCTTGTGGTAATTGACTGTCAAAGCGTTCACCTAATTTAATCGCATTGACCATCACATCTTTCGCAGAACCTGGATGTACATTGACACCGTGACAAGTAACTGTTGCTTCAGCTGCGTTAAAGCTTTCGAATTGTAATTCGCCGTATTGGCTGCCGTCCATGGTATAGGCAAAGTCAGCACCGAAACGAGCTACATCAAATTTATGAGGCCCGCGTCCGATTTCTTCATCAGGTGTAAAAGCGACACGGATACGTCCATGTTTCACTTCTGGATGTTCAACCAAATAGTTTAAAGCTGTCATAATTTCAGCCACACCGGCTTTATCATCTGCGCCAAGTAATGATGTTCCGTCTGTAATCATTAAGGTATGGCCTTCTACTGATTTTAAAGCAGGGAAGACAGTTTGGTTTAATTCACGGTCAGTGTCGCCAAGTTGAATCGGCTTTCCGTCATAGTTTTCAATGATTTGCGGTTTAACATTAGTCGCATTAAAATCTGGTGAAGTATCAACATGTGCTAAAAAGCCTACAGTCGGTACTTCTTTTGCGATATTGCTTTCTAACGTCGCAAATAAATAACCGTTGTCATCTAAGTCTGTTTCTAAACCAAGGTCTTCTAATTCTTGTTTTAATACATTTAATAAATCCCATTGTTTCTCAGTAGATGGTGTTGTCTCTGAGTCTGGATTAGATTGTGTATCAATCTCCGCATAACGTTTCAGTCTGTCGATTAATTGTTCTTTCACTTGATATGCACCCCTTAACCTCTATTATTCATGTTAAATTGTTTCCTATAGGATTTACCTTTCATTTTACCATAATTGATTCTAATACGATTATAAATGTGGTAACTGATTTCTGCACATAATATACCAAAAGCAATGGCACCTGAAATCAGTGTTACCTCTAAGAAGGTGTTGACTGCATGTGTATATTGGTTTGTGACTAGGAAACGTGTGGCTTCATACGCAGCGCCCCCAGGTACAAGGGGAATGATGCCTGGCACTATAAAGATAATGACAGGTTGGAAGTAACGTTTAGCCATCGCGTGACTCATAATTGCTAAGATAAAGCTGCCTAGGAATGAAGCAGCGACTTTACCTGTGTTCAAGTCCATCGATACGATATAGATAGTCCAGCCCATTGCGCCTACATATCCGCATGCCGGCAGTTGTTTACGCGGCGCGTTGAATAGGATTGAAAATAACAATGTAGAACAAAAGCTGATAACAAAATGAAATAAATAATGTAAGATCAATTCTGTAACACGCCTTTCTTAAAAGAAGAGTAAAATAATTGCGACACCGGCACCGATTGCGAAGGCTGTCAATGCAGCTTCCATACCACGCGACATCCCCGCAAGCAATTCACCGGCCATTAAGTCTCTGATCGCGTTGGTAATTAAAATACCAGGTACTAAGACCATGACACCTGAAATGGTGATAATATCTTGGTTGATGGACAACCCGAGTTTATGACTGATGGCGGCGACACTAATAACAACGATGGCACTGATAAACTCAGAAAAGAATTTAATTTGAATAAAACGTTGAACGAAGTCGAATGTTAAGAAAGCACCTGCACCCGCAAAAATCGCGAAAATGGAATCTTGCGCAACGCCTCCAAACATAAATAAGAAAAATCCACAGGCAATAGAAGCTGCTAAAAACTTAGTTAAATATGAATATTGTAATGAAGCGTGTTCTAAATGAATCAATTCTGATTTTGCTTCATCGATAGTTAATTCATTCTTAGCGATTTTACGTGAAATATTATTGGCTAGGGCGATTTTTTCTAAATCAGTGGTTCTCTCGCGGACACGAATCAATCGCGTATTCGTTCGGTCGTTTAATGAGAATATAATCGCAGTATTCGACACGAAACTGTTGGTGTTGTCTAAACCGAAACTATAAGCGATGCGAGACATTGTATCTTCAACACGATACGTTTCTGCGCCGCTTTCAAGTAATATCTTTCCTGCTGTGAGTACAACGTCTATCACTTTGTTCTCATCTATTATGGTAATTGCTTCTTCAGGCACCTTTTTGCGCTCCTTCTCGTTTGATATTGTTGACACTTGAAAGTTTACAGGGAACAAGAAAAAGTTGCAATAGAACATCGATGATTGCAATAGAAATGCAAAAAAAGAGACAAGAACCATTAATAGATTCTTGTCTCGCCATGTTTAGAAACAAATGACTTATTTAACAATTGGATTAAACATCACTTGGTTACGTCCTTCATTTTTAGCCATATGCAACATATCATCTGCATCTTTAAAGACTTTACGTTGTGATTTGTAATCGTCTGCAGTTAAGTAACCGATACCGATAGATACAGAAAGTTTGATCACTTCTTTATTCGGCAGGTGGAATGTTGATTGTTCCACGCCTGCACGAATGCTTTCAGCCAGTTTCACACTTTGGTCAAGTGAATAACCAAGCAGTACTACTGAGAATTCTTCGCCGCCATTTCTGAATATCTTCATATTCGGCGGCACGTAGTTGATTAATAACTGTGAAATTTGTTTTAAGACCGCGTCGCCTGAACGGTGTGTAAAAGCATCGTTCACATCTTTGAAGCCGTCGATATCAATTAAAAGTAAACCTAGACTTGTATTTTTATCATCTGCTTTGTCTGTCATTTTATTTAAATGACGGTCAAACTCTTTCACATTGCCAAGTCCTGTTAAATAATCATAACGTTCCTCATTTTCATAACGTTGGACAAGTGTAAAGAAACGCCAAATATCTACGAAGATAATTGATGATGCGATGGTTACTATAAATGATATCGGAATTAAGTAAATAATTTCTTGTAATGTATAGAAGTGCGTAATCATTGAAATGACACTTAAAATCACTAAACTAACGACGTTCAAAATTTGAAGTGACACAATATCATTTTGTTTGATAAAGGGTCCGATGATACTTACAGCTAAAGCGATAATTAATAAGGCAATATTAAATGCCAAAGGATCGCCGTAAACAAAAACATCTACGACAAAAATAATAGCTGCAGCCACCATAGTAAAGAAGACGTTTGTATAACGTCCTAAGAATAAGAGCGGCACAAATGTTAAATAAAGTAAATAATTATGGACTGGAATTGGATAAGCCGCAAGTAAAAGTGCGACGACAGTCATAAGAATCGTGACATAAGTTTGTGAAAACTTCATTTGTTTCGTTTCTGAATATTGCAGTCTATGAAAGAGATAGATACCTGCAACAGTCACCGAAGTATTGTAAATGATAGCTTCAATCATAATTGATCTGCTCCTTTGTATAACCACTTAGTTATTGTAAGTGAAAATATACATTTTGTCATCTGAAACATTGATAACTGTTATTATAATTTACTACAATAATCAATAATTCGTGTTAAAATAGATTATTGATATTGTATACATATGAGTATTGAAGGGAGGTTCCCTTGTCAAAAGGCAGATAACAGCGTGTTCTCTTTAAGTATGACATAGATTGAACAGTATTTTGGCAATGGATATGAAATGATAACACTTTTACTGATATTAGTTACCATGGCGGTAAGTGTGATTTTGACACCGATTGTAATTAAAATATCCAAAAAGCTGGATATTATGGATAAGCCGAATTATCGAAAAGTGCACACGAAACCTGTTTCTGTACTAGGGGGAACAGTGATACTCTTCGCTTTTATTTTAGGAATATGGATCGGGCATCCTATTGAACGTGAGATTATTCCTTTAATTCTTGGAACAATGATTATGTATTTTGTCGGTTTAATCGATGACGTACATGAATTAAAACCATTGTATAAACTGGCCGGACAAATTTTAGCTGCACTGGTCGTAGTGTATCATGGTGTAACGATTGACTTCATTCAATTGCCGTTTGTTCCAGGCACGATTCAATTCGGTATTTTAAGTATTCCGATTACTGTCTTTTGGATTATTGCGATTACCAATGCGATTAATTTAATCGATGGACTCGATGGTTTAGCTGCAGGTGTTTCAACTATCGCATTTATGACGATTGGCTTTATTGCTATCTTACAAGCAGATATTTTTATCATGATGATTTGTTCGGTCATGATTGGTTCTTTACTCGGCTTTTTATTTTATAATTCACATCCCGCAAAGATTTTCTTAGGGGACAGCGGTTCATTACAACTTGGCTTTATTATTAGTTTTGTATCAATGCTCGGCTTTAAGA
This sequence comes from Staphylococcus simulans, assembly GCF_003043455.1. Lineage (GTDB taxonomy): Bacteria > Bacillota > Bacilli > Staphylococcales > Staphylococcaceae > Staphylococcus > Staphylococcus simulans_A. Next base: position 13,531 of record NZ_PZGG01000003.1, read on the forward strand.
ACATCACTTTCTTCTCGCTATTATTCCCAATGGTTATTTTAGCAGTACCGTTTATCGATACGTTATTTGCGATGATTAGAAGAGCGAAAAAGGGACAACGTATTATGCAGCCGGATAAATCGCATTTACATCACAAGTTATTAAAACTTGGTTACACACACCGTCAAACGGTATTTTTAATTTACTCGATTGCGATTATGTTCAGTATCTCAAGTGTTATTTTATACTTATCACAACCATGGGGCGTTGTGATGATGTTGATTCTGATTTTAGTCACAATTGAATTAATCGTAGAGTTTACAGGTTTAATTGATGACAATTACCGTCCGTTACTGAGTCTGCTTGAGAAACGTGGCAGCAGACACGATGAAAAATAAGATTGTAAAACAAAAAATAACCGCTTGAATTTCGTAATGTGAAATTCAAGCGGTTTTCTTATTGGTGAAAAATTGATATTTTATTTATTTCGTTTCAATGTCAAAAGGCAGGCGTGTTACCGGTTCTTCATCTAATTCGAAGGTACCTGCAGTAATTCGATTTAAAAAGTTGATAAAGTCTTCGTAATCATCTTCTAATACATCGATACGATAGCTCACTTTATCTGTATACATTGTATCTCTTAAAATGAAGTTTGTAGATTGCAGTTCATATTCGAATTTACCTGTCTGTTCATAACTGATAGTAACTGTAGTCGGTATCGCATTGCGTAATTCAACACGACCGCCTTCTTTAATCGCATCACGAACGGCACCGCTGTACGCTCTGATTAGGCCGCCTGTACCAAGTTTGATGCCGCCGAAGTAACGTGTAACCACAGCTGCGGTATTATGTGTTTCAAGTTTTTTTAGAATTTCTAGCATTGGTACGCCAGCAGTACCGCTTGGTTCTCCATCGTCATTTGCTTTTTGAATCAACATACTATCGCCGATGGTATACGCTGAACAGTTGTGTGTGGCATCACGATGTTCTTTTTTAATTTCATCGATAAAAGCTTTTGCTTCATCTTCACTTTCTACTGGCTTGATATGAGCGATAAAACGTGACTTATTAATCACATTTTCAATCACGTATTCTTGTTTGATCGTAATAATATGATTCTCCATTTTATGACATCCTTTAACTAGTTCCTATGACATGATAATTGCTTGTCTTTGCTTCTATTATACATGCTCCGGATATTTTTTCTAAATGTAAGAATCAATTTTCTTTTTTAATAAAATAGGGTATGATTGACAATGAGTATATTTGAGGAGGAAAATCATGAAGATTGCTGTAATGACGGATTCTACAACATCATTAACACAAGCTTTATTAGATGAATATGATATTTCAGTTGTGCCATTAAGTGTGATATTTGAAAATGGAGATTCCTTTATTGAAAGAGCGGATATTCAACCAAGCGAATTATATCAGCGTATGCGTTCAGAAACGCAAATCCCGACAACAAGTCAACCTGCTATCGGTAGAGTTCTGGAAGCTTATGAGCAACTTAGAGATGAAGGCTATACAGATGTTATCGGCTTATTCCTATCAGCAGGTATCAGCGGTACGTACCAATCAGCAACACAAGCTGGCGAAATGGTCGAAGGCATCAACGTACACACTTTCGATTCAAAATTATCAGGTATGATTTTAGGCGGTTATGTAGTTTATGCTGCTGAACGTGTAAGAGAAGGTGCATCTCCAGAAACAATCATTGATGAACTCATGGAAATGCGTGAACATACAGGGGCAGAAGTTGTTGTAGATGATTTAAAGAACTTACAAAAGAGCGGCCGTATTACAGGTGCCCAAGCTTTTATCGGTACATTACTAAAAATGAAACCTGTCTTAAAATTTGAGGACGGTGTGATTGTACCTTTAGATAAAGTGCGTACGAAAAAACGTGCTGTCAAACGCATTGAAGACGGTGTGTTAGAAAAAGTGAAAGATTATGATGAGGTTACACTCTATGTCGTTAATGGTGATTCAAGAGAAGATGGCTTGAAACTTTATGATGATTTGAAAAAACGTTGTCCTGACCACTATGTAATCAATTATTCAGATTTCAGTCCGGTGATCGCATCACATTTAGGTGTCGGCAGTGTCGCATTAGGTTTCACTAATAAACGTATTCCATCTTTAGAAAATCGTCCAGAGGACTATGTAGAACAATAATAAAATTTAAATACAATTTTTTCGGGCAAATGAAGTCCACTGTATCTGACAGTGACTTGATTTGTCTTTTTTTGTTTAGGAGGGATTATACTGACAACAATCAAGCATTATGGAAAGTTAGTTAGAAGTAAGAAACAACTGACTGATGAAACGATTGTCTATCAAGGACCCGGTGTGATACAAAATGACAAAGGAAAATGGTATTGTCAACAATGTGCAACACCGCACCAAGATGAATATTATACGTACCATTCAAACATACACGACCAACCTATCACATATTGTCGGAGTTGTTTGCAACTCGGTCGCATGGATAGTTTTAAAACAATTTATATTACTGAAACTGCACATTCTAGCAGCTCAGGTGACTTTCATTTGGACTTTGAACTGTCTGAACAACAAGCCTATGCCTCATCACATATTATTCGTGCGATTCAACAAAAGGACAATTTACTATTGTACGCAGTAACCGGTGCAGGGAAAACAGAAATGATGTTTGCGGGCATACAACATGCCAGACAACAAGGTTTTAATGTGGCGATTGTATCACCACGTGTTGATGTGGTGGTTGAAATCAGCAAGCGTATTATTGAATCGTTTAAAGATGAAAGCATAGATGTATTGTATCAAGGACAAAGTCAGAAATATCAAGGTCATTTTGTCATTGCGACGGTCCATCAATTGTATCGCTTCAAACAACACTTTGATATGATATTTATAGATGAAGTCGATGCATTTCCGCTTGCGATGGATCCTTTATTAATGCAGACACTCATTCATGCTTCAGCTTCTGCTTATAGTCATATTTATATGACAGCTACGCCATCAGCGCGTTTATTAAAACAATTTAAAAAAGAAAATATCATTACTTTACCGGCACGTTATCATCGCAAACCGCTTCCCGTCCCCAAATTTCACTACTTCAAATTCAGGCCGAAACGCATGCAAAACTATTTATTACGATTACTTCAGAAACAACTTGAAAACCATCGCGTCACTTTAGTCTTCTTCAATCAAATTGAAGCAATGGAACAAGCTTTAGTCCACTATCAAAAACACTTCAAAGATTTAGTGGCAGTTCATAGTGAAGATGCTTTACGCTTTGAAAAAGTCGAAGCTTTAAGAGCGGGCAAACATCCGATTATTTTCACGACCACTATTTTAGAACGCGGCTTCACAATGGCACATTTAGATGTCATTGTGATAGATAGCCAAAGCTTTCAAGCTGCTGCTTTAGTCCAAATTGCAGGACGTACAGGACGCAAATTACAAGATACAAGCGGATTAGTTTTGTTTTTGCATAATGGTGTCACATTATCTATGGTTCAAGCTAAACGTCAAATCAAACAGATGAATCAACTGGGGTTAAAGAAGGGGTGGCTGGATGCCGAAATGTAAATCATGTTTAGCTTCATTTACAGAACCTTTAACAGCCGCCAATTTTTATAAATCTCCTGAAATCTTATGTGAACGTTGCAGAGAAGCGTTTGAAGCGTGTCGTCTAGAAAAAGTGAAATGTTGTCTACGTTGTTTAAAACCCTTAGGCGAAAATGAGGAAGTTTGTTTAGATTGTCAGTTTTTAGCACGGAAGTTCAACTTAATGAACCAACTTTATTGTGATTACCGTTATACAGGTAAAGTACGTGAAACCATACATCAATACAAAATCGCAGGAGATACGGCGATATGTGAAGTCATCGCAAACCGGATTCAATTGCCGAAAGTAAAATATGACTATATCATTCCGATTCCTTCGCCAATCGTTAGAGATCAGCATAGAACATTTAATCCAGTTGAAATGGTGCTAACCGCTAAAGGTATTAACTATCATTCGATACTGCAAACAAATGTCAGACCGAAACAATCAGAGCTGAATAAAGTGATGCGTGCAAAAGCGCCGAATCCTTTTTATATCAATCCGCAATATCAAAGTGTGGATTTACAAGATAAGCGCATATTACTCATAGATGATATTTATACAACAGGGCTGACGATTCATCATGCGATTGAAACGCTATTTATCAGAAAAGTTGGAAAAATAGATGTATTTGCTTTTGCTCGATAGTTGAAACATGTTATTATAAAGGTGAGCATTACCAATCAAAACATATATAGAGGTTAAAGGAGTCGATCACTATGATTAGATTTGAAATTCATGGAGACAACCTCACTATTACAGACGCAATTCGTAATTACATTGAGGACAAAGTTGGTAAACTAGAACGTTACTTTACAAATGTGCCGAACGTTGATGCACACGTTAAAGTAAAAACTTACGCCAATTCAAGCACTAAAATTGAAGTGACAATTCCGCTTAAAGACGTGACACTTCGTGCAGAAGAAAGAAACGACGATTTATATGCGGGTATTGACTTGATCACTAACAAATTAGAACGTCAAGTGCGTAAGTACAAAACACGCGTTAATCGTAAAAAACGCAAAGAGAATGAGAAAGAACCATTCCCATCTATCCCAGCAGCTACACAAGAAACTGCTGATCAAGATAACAATGATGAAATCGAAATCATTCGTTCTAAACAATTTAGCTTAAAACCAATGGATTCTGAAGAAGCCGTATTACAAATGGACTTATTAGGTCATGACTTCTTCATCTTTACAGACCGTGATACAGATGGTACAAGCATCGTTTACCGCAGAAAAGATGGAAAATACGGTTTAATTGAAACAGTTGAAAATTAATAATTCATGTCTCATAAGAGGCTCGCAGCTGTGGTGGTTGCGGGTCTCTTTTTTGATGACTATTGGTTTCAAAGATTAAGTTTGTATTAATAAGATTGTATTTGATTGATTTCAGTAAGTTGAACGTGTCAAAATATAGGGGATATGTTTGAAACGTGTGATGCACAAACAACACAAATAGAAACTTTGGATTAAGTGAAGAAAATCATAAACACTGATGCTTATAAATAAAGGATTATCAACTATTAGAATGAGTATATAAGTGTAACTTTTACGATATAAATGGTAAGATGAATTGTTGTAAGCCAAACAGTTTTTATACCAAAGGAGCGAACAGAATGGGTTTTTTATCAAAAATTGTTGACGGCAATAAGAGAGAAATTAAACGCCTAGGTAAGCAAGCGGACAAAGTACTCGCATTAGAAGAGGAAATGTCGATTCTTACTGATGAAGAAATTAGAAATAAAACACAAGAACTTAAAGAACGAGTTCAAGCTGAAGAAGATGTAGTAAAACAAGATAAAATATTAGACGAAATCCTTCCTGAAGCCTTTGCTTTAGTAAGAGAAGGAGCTAAACGTGTATTCAACATGTCACCTTACCGTGTCCAAGTCATGGGCGGTATCGCGATTCATAACGGTGACATTTCGGAAATGAGAACCGGTGAAGGTAAAACGTTGACAGCAACAATGCCGACGTACTTGAACGCTTTAGCAGGTCGCGGCGTACACGTTATTACAGTCAACGAATATTTAGCAAGTGTACAAAGTGAAGAAATGGCTGAGTTATATAACTTCTTAGGTTTATCTGTAGGATTAAACTTAAACAGTTTATCAACAGAGGAAAAACGTCAAGCCTATAATGAAGACATTACGTATAGTACAAATAACGAACTTGGTTTCGATTACTTACGTGACAACATGGTGAACTATGCAGAAGAGCGTGTTATGCGCCCGCTTCACTTCGCCATCATTGATGAGGTCGACTCTATCTTAATTGACGAAGCACGTACACCATTGATTATTTCTGGTGAAGCAGAAAAATCAACATCACTTTATACGCAAGCGAACGTCTTCGCGAAAATGTTGAAAGCTGAAGATGACTATAACTATGATGAAAAAACAAAATCTGTTCAATTAACAGATCAAGGTGCAGATAAAGCTGAACGTATGTTTAAATTGGACAACTTATACGATTTAAACAACGTGGATATCATTACGCATATCAATACAGCATTACGTGCGAACTACACATTACAACGTGACGTCGACTACATGGTGACAGACGGTGAAGTGTTAATCGTTGACCAATTTACAGGTCGTACAATGCCAGGTCGTCGTTTCTCAGAAGGGTTGCACCAAGCGATTGAAGCAAAAGAAGGCGTGCAAATCCAAAACGAATCTAAAACAATGGCATCGATTACGTTCCAAAACTTCTTCCGTATGTACAACAAATTATCTGGTATGACAGGTACTGCGAAAACTGAGGAAGAAGAATTCCGTAACATCTATAACATGACAGTGACGCAAATTCCGACAAACCGTCCTGTACAACGTATCGATAAACCTGATTTGATTTATATCAGTCAAAAAGGTAAATTCGACGCGGTGGTTGAAGATGTTGTAGAAAAACATAAAAAAGGCCAACCGATTTTGTTAGGTACAGTAGCGGTTGAAACCAGTGAATACATTTCTAAGCTATTGAAAAAACGTGGCGTGCGTCATGATGTCTTAAACGCGAAAAACCATGAACGTGAAGCGGAAATCGTTTCTACTGCAGGTCAAAAAGGTGCCGTTACGATTGCGACAAACATGGCCGGTCGTGGTACGGATATCAAACTTGGCGAAGGTGTCGAAGAACTTGGCGGTTTAGCAGTTATCGGTACAGAACGTCATGAATCACGTCGTATTGATGACCAATTACGTGGTCGTTCTGGACGTCAAGGTGACAAAGGTGAAAGTCGTTTCTACTTATCACTTCAAGACGAATTAATGGTACGTTTCGGTTCAGAACGTCTTCAAAATATGATGGGCCGTTTAGGTATGGATGATTCTACACCGATTGAATCTAAAATGGTTTCTCGTGCTGTAGAGTCTGCACAAAAACGTGTAGAAGGTAATAACTTCGATGCGCGTAAACGTATCCTTGAATATGACGAAGTCTTACGTAAACAACGTGAAATTATCTACGGTGAACGTAACAGCATTATTGATAATGAAGAAAGTTCTGATCTTGTGAAAACAATGATGCGTTCAACATTAGACCGTGCTATCAATTATTATGTAAACGATGATTTAGATGAAGTAGATTACGATCCATTCATTAATTATGTAGAAGATATTTTCTTACACGAAGGTGAATTAGACATCTCTGAAATCAAAGGTAAAGATAGAGAAGATATCTTTGATACGGTATGGGCTAAAGTTGAAGCTGCTTATGAAAAACAAAAAGCCAATATTCCTGAACAATTCAATGAATTCGAACGTATGATTTTATTACGTTCTATTGATAGTCGTTGGACTGACCATATCGATACGATGGACCAATTGCGTCAAGGTATTCATTTACGTTCATACGGACAACAAAACCCACTACGTGATTATCAAAACGAAGGTCATCAACTCTTCGATAATATGATGATGAATATCGAAGAAGATGTCAGCAAATATATCCTTAAGTCTGTTATCACAGTAGAAGATGATGTGGAACGTGATAAAGCAAAGGAGTATAAAGGAGAGCATGTTTCAGCTGAAGACGGTAAAGAAAAAGTCAAAGCGAAACCGATTGTGAAAGGTGACCAAGTCGGCCGAAACGATCCTTGTCCGTGCGGAAGCGGCAAAAAATATAAAAACTGCTGCGGCAAATAGAGTGAATTTCTAAGAACCATTGCGCAATGTAAGGAGGAAGTTATTATCTTCCTTACAGGCAGTCGGTTCTTTTTCTAATTCAAGACTATCTGTCAGATATGCTAAAATAAGACAAGTATAGAACAAACTAATCAATCAATGTACAGGAGAGAAAAAAGATGGAACTATCTGAAATTAAGCGTAATATCGCGAATTATAGTGAAAAACTAGAACAACTTAGGGGGTCTCTTTGACTTAGAAGAAAAAGAGACAAACATCCAAGAATATGAAGAAATGATGACAGAACCGACATTCTGGGATGATCAAAATAAAGCGCAAGAAATTATCGATAAAAATAATGCGTTAAAATCGGTGGTTCAAGGTTATCGTGATTTAGAAGCGGAAATCGAAGACATGAATGCGACGCACGAGTTACTGCAAGAAGAATATGATGAAGATTTAAAAGCAGACTTAGAAGAAGAAACCATGAACTTCAAAGGTAAATTAGATCAATTTGAATTACAGTTATTATTAAATGGACCATATGATGATAACAACGCAATCTTAGAATTGCATCCAGGTGCTGGCGGTACTGAATCACAAGACTGGGCGAGCATGTTGCTGCGTATGTATCAACGTTATGCTGAAGATAAAAACTTTAAAGTAGAAGTGGCAGATTATTTACCAGGTGATGAAGCAGGCGTCAAAAGTGTGACGTTGTTAATCAAAGGCCATAATGCGTATGGCTATTTAAAAGCTGAAAAAGGTGTGCATCGTTTAGTACGTATTTCACCGTTCGACTCATCAGGCAGACGTCATACATCATTCGTATCTTGTGATGTCATCCCTGAATTCAATAATAATGAAATCGAAATTGATATTAATCCAGATGATATTACAGTCGATACATTCAGAGCATCAGGTGCCGGTGGTCAGCACATCAACAAAACAGAATCAGCTATCCGTATTACCCACCATCCAACTGGTATTGTCGTTAATAACCAAAACGAACGTTCACAAATTAAGAACCGTGAAGCGGCAATGAAAATGTTGAAATCGAAATTGTATCAATTGAAATTAGAAGAACAAGAAAAAGAAATGGCTGAAATCCGAGGAGAACAAAAAGACATCGGATGGGGCAGCCAGATTCGTTCATATGTCTTCCACCCATATTCAATGGTAAAAGATCACCGTACGAATGAAGAAACAGGTAACGTTAATGCGGTCATGGATGGAGAAATCGGTCCATTCATTGAAGCTTACTTACGTACACAAATGGATAATCGTGACGCATAATGTCACATACCAAGACCAGAGTATAATATACTTTGGTCTTTTATTTTTCATCAAACAAAAAACATTATTGATAAAAGTAAATTTAGATGTTAAATGCATGAGTTAATATTACTGCTATGTTACAAAGAATTCTATTAAAAAGGTTAATAAGCGTACTAGTGTCAATGATTTAGTTTAATTGACAGAAGTTTTCTATGATTTAGAGATTAAACGATAGTATAACGTTTATATTACAACTCTATAACATTCGCCCTAGAGGTGAAGGGTTGTGCTATATTAGATTTATCAATTAATGATTAAAAAATGACAGCAAAGGATGAAATAATAAATGAAGAAAGCTTTATTACTATCAGCATCATCATTAACTCTATTAACAGCATTGAATGGTGTTGCATCTGCAGAGCAAACGCACGTAGTTAAAGAAGATGCTAAATTAAGCGAAGTTGCAGCTTTGTTTGCCACTACTACTGATGAAATTAAATCACTTAATAAATTAAGCCAAGACGAAGTTAAAAAAGATACTGCTTTAGTATTACCTGACACAGACGTTGTAGAAGTTAAAGCAGGAGACACTTTAAAATCAATCGCAGCAGCACATAAAATCTCTTTAGATCAATTATACAAATTAAACCCAGGTGTAACACACATCATTTTACCTGGCGATATTTTAGCAGTTTCTGACAAAGGCGCAGCACACTTAGAAGCATTACATACTGGTAAAGCTGTACCGCAAGCAGAACAAAAATCTGGTCAAGCAACAGCAAAATATAGTGCACCAGCACACACTACATCAGCACCTGTAAACTACACTGCTGATACAGCTTACAACACAAGCTATACTAGTTATGAAGCACCATCTTATAACTATTCACAATCATACAGTGCACCAACAACTTCTTATAGTGCACCTTCATACCAAACAAGCGCACCATCTTACTATTCAGGTGCTAACCTTTACACAGCAGGTCAATGTACTTCATACGCATTCGATCGTGCAGGCGGTAAAGTAGGTTCAACTTGGGGTAACGCAAATAACTGGGCAAACGCAGCGGCAGCAGCAGGACGCACAGTAAACAATATTCCAGCAGCAGGTTCTATCATGCAATCTTCTGCAGGTGCATATGGTCACGTAGCATATGTTGAAGGCGTTAACAGCGACGGTTCAGTTCGTGTATCTGAAATGAACTACGGTTATGGTCCTGGTGTCGTAACTTCACGTACGATTTCAGCTGGTCAAGCAAGCGGTTATAACTTCATTCACTAATTTAAAAATGATTCGCACTGTTCTCTATTTAGAGGATGGTGCTTTTTTTATTGTTAAAGATAGAAATGTAAAGGTTAAGTAAATCGGAAATAAATGGTTTAAATTATAGAAAGAAAAATGGTAAAGTTAAAGCAACTTCAGACATTGAGTGAAGCAAAACCCTATACATTGTTGAAAGATTCATAAATATAAACTCTTTATTCGTTATATTTCCGCTAGTAAAAGAAAAATGTTTTAATAAAATAGAAAGTAATCGTGATAAAGTGCTTGATATGTATTCGTGTATGCGGGTATAATATTTGATTAAATAGATAAGGGGTGAGCTCAACGTGGGTGTACATCAATATTTTAAAAGATTATCCGATTTAGAAAAGCTGATACGCTTGCCTGGTAAATTCAAGTATTTTGAGCATAATGTAGCAGCACATTCATTTAAAGTAACGAAAATAGCGCAATACTTAGCCACAGTAGAAGAACATCACGGCAATGAAATTGATTGGAAAAGTTTATATGAAAAAGCTTTAAATCATGATTTTGCGGAAGTATTTACAGGTGATATTAAAACGCCGGTGAAATATGCCAGCCGCGATTTGAAAAAATTGTTCTCGCAAGTGGAAGAAGAAATGGTAGATAATTTTATCAGAGAAGAATTCCCTGAAGAATATCAAGATGTTTACAGAGAACGTCTGCAAGAAGGTAAAGATGATTCTTTAGAAGGACAAATTCTGGCAGTCGCAGATAAAATTGATTTATTATATGAAACATTTGGTGAAATTCAAAAGCGTAATCCAGATTCACTTTTCTTTGAAATTTATGAAATGTCTTTAGAAACAATTATGCAGTTTGATCACTTAGTGTCCGTTCAAGATTTTATCGAGAACGTCATCCCTGAAATGTTAACGGAAAACTTCATTCCACGTTCAGAATTACGAGAATTAACAATGTCGATTTTAAATAAAAGAGACGGGTGACCGCTTATGCTTCTCATTTGGTATCTTTGTGCCTCATTTTTCCCATGTATACTTGTCGTACTTTTCAGTGTAGTAACGAAAAATAAATGGGTCGGTGCAATTGTGACATTAATGCTGATCGGCGGTTCAATTTATAAAGGATTCTTTCATAGTGAATGGATTATTTTTATAGACGTTGTCTCTCTGCTGGCTGGTTTTGTGATTGTAGATCAATTGCGTCTTCATAAGCAGCATGAAGATGATCGCTGAATAGAAATGAAACAGGTGCTTGTCTAAAAAAGACAAGTGCTTTTTGTTTGGGAAAATTATGGTTTTTACGAACAGATGTTTGTATCTTTTTGACAGAATCTGTTACAATATATAGTGATGTAAAAAGTTTGAAATAGAGTAATTGAGAGTATAGAAAGACTAAATAGAACGATGAAATGAGATTTTGAGAAGTTGCGAATTAACCAGCTTAATTGCAATCTCAACATGAAATATATGGTTGGGACAGACGACACGTGTCTCAACCTCTTTATATTTTAAATCACATCTCTCTATAGAAATGTCAATAAAGGAGGATACCGAATTTTATGGAACATCATCCATTTAAAATTGTTTCTGAGTTTACCCCTCAAGGTGACCAACCTGCCGCTATTGAAAAAATTGCGAAAGGTATTAAAGAAGGTAAACGTCATCAAACGTTACTCGGGGCAACAGGTACAGGTAAGACCTTTACAATGAGTAATGTCATTCAACAAGCGGGTAAACCGACATTAGTATTAGCCCATAACAAGACCCTAGCCGGTCAATTATATAATGAGTTTAAAGAGTTTTTCCCAGAAAATAGAGTAGAATACTTTGTCAGCTTCTATGATTATTATCAACCAGAAGCTTATGTGCCATCTACGGACACATTTATTGAAAAAGATGCGACGATTAATGATGAGATTGACCAATTGCGTCACTCAGCTACAAGTTCACTTTTCGAACGTGACGATGTTATCGTTGTGGCTAGTGTCAGCAGTATCTTCGGTTTAGGGGATCCTTCTGAATACAGCAGTTTAGTAGTTAACGTCCGTCAAGGAATGGAAATGGACCGCAGTCAATTCTTACGTGCATTAGTAGATATCCAGTATTCAAGAAATGATATAGATTTTAAACGTGGGACATTCAGAGTCCGCGGCGATGTCGTAGAAGTCTTCCCGGCGTCTCGAGACGAAATGTGTATCCGTGTTGAATTCTTCGGTGATGAAATAGATCGTATCAGCGAAGTGAATTATTTAACAGGTGAAGTATTACGTGAAAGAGAACACTTCTCTATCTTCCCGGCATCCCACTTCGTAACGAGAGATGAAAAATTGGAATTAGCGATTCAACGTATCGAAAAAGAATTAGCGGATCGCTTAAAGTATTTAAGAGAGAATAATAAATTATTAGAAGCCCAACGTTTAGAACAACGTACGAACTATGACCTTGAAATGATGAGAGAAATGGGCTTTTGTTCAGGAATTGAGAACTATTCAGTCCACCTGAGTTTGAGAGATTATGGTTCAACGCCGTATACGTTATTAGATTATTTCGGTGATGACTGGTTAATTATGATTGATGAGTCACACGTTACATTACCACAAGTCAGAGGGATGTATAACGGAGATAAAGCACGTAAACAAGTTTTAGTTGATCACGGTTTCAGACTTCCAAGTGCCTTGGATAACCGTCCATTAACATTTGAAGAGTTCGAGAAAAAAGCACATCAATTAGTTTATGTGACAGCGACACCAGGTCCTTATGAATTAGAACATTCAGATGAAGTCGTTGAGCAAATTATTCGACCAACAGGCTTATTAGACCCTAAAATAGATGTCCGTCCGACGAAGAATCAAATTGATGATTTATTAAGTGAAATTCAAGATAGAATTGATAAAAACGAACGTGTACTCATTACAACGTTAACGAAAAAAATGAGTGAAGATTTAACGACTTATATGAAAGAAGCAGGAATTAAAGTCAATTACCTGCATTCAGAAATTAAAACATTAGAACGAATTGAAATTATCCGCGACTTACGTATGGGTACGTATGATGCGGTTGTGGGTATCAACTTATTAAGAGAAGGTATTGATATCCCAGAAGTATCTTTAGTTGTGATTTTAGATGCGGATAAAGAAGGTTTCTTACGTTCCAACCGTTCATTAATCCAGACCATCGGCCGTGCTGCACGTAATGAGCATGGTGAAGTAATTATGTATGCAGACAAGATAACTGATTCGATGCAGTATGCGATTGATGAAACAGAACGTCGTCGTAAAATTCAACAAGCATACAATGAAGAACATGGTATTACACCGAAAACGATTCGTAAGAAAATCCATGACGTTATTAGTGCGACAGTGGAAACAGACGAAGAGAACGAAAAAGAACAAAAAGTCGTACCTAAGAAATTAACGAAAAAAGAACGTGAAAAAACAATTGAAAATATAGAAAAAGAAATGAAACAAGCAGCGAAAGACTTAGACTTTGAAAGAGCAACTGAGCTAAGAGATATGTTGTTTGAACTCAAAGCAGAAGGGTGAGGTGACATGTGTGAGTAAGAAAGATCCATCTATTGTGGTCAAAGGTGCACGTGAAAACAATTTAAAAAGCGTCAATGTGGAATTGCCTAAAAACAAATTGATTGTGATGACTGGACTATCAGGTTCAGGTAAGTCTTCTTTGGCATTCGACACAATTTACGCAGAAGGTCAACGTCGTTATGTAGAATCATTAAGTGCTTACGCACGTCAATTCTTAGGCCAAATGGATAAGCCGGATGTTGATACGATTGAAGGTTTATCCCCGGCGATATCAATTGACCAAAAAACGACAAGTAAAAACCCGAGATCTACAGTGGCGACAGTAACAGAAATTTATGATTATATTCGTTTATTATATGCGCGTGTCGGAAAAGCATTCTGTCCACATCACGGTATTGAAATTGAATCGCAAACAGTTCAACAAATGGCTGACCGTATTTTAGAGTTAGAAGAACGTACTAAAATTCAATTGATGGCACCGATTGTGAATCACCGCAAAGGTTCACATGAAAAACTGCTTCAAGATATCAGTAAAAAAGGTTATGTACGTGTCAGAGTAGACGGAGAAATACACGATATTAACGATGTACCAGAACTAGATAAAAATAAAAACCATACGATTGAAGTTGTTGTTGACCGTCTTGTGGTCAAAGAAGGCATTGAATCTCGTCTGGCTGACTCTATTGAAACAGCATTAGAACTGGCAGAAGGGAACTTAACAGTAGATGTGATTGGCGGAGAACCTTTAAAATTCTCTGAAAATCATGCTTGTCCGATTTGTGGATTCAGCATTGGTGAATTAGAGCCCCGTATGTTCAGTTTCAACAGTCCATTTGGCGCATGTCCGACATGTGATGGCTTAGGTCAAAAATTAAAAGTAGACGTCGATTTGGTGATTCCAGATCCAAATGTATCTTTACGTGAAGGTGCGATTGTGCCTTGGGAACCAAAAAGCTCTGATTTCTATCCGACATTATTAAAACGTGTCGCAGAAGTTTATAAAATTGATATGGATAGACCATTTAAGAAATTAACTGACCGTCAAAAAGACATTATTTTATACGGTTCAAAAGGTAAATAGATTACTTTTACTTTTGAACAACGTAACGGTGCATCACGTACAAGAACTATGGAGTTTGAAGGTGTCGTGCCGAATATTGAACGCCGTTATCATGAATCTCCATCAGAATATGTTCGTGAAATGATGCAGAAATATATGACAGAGTTACCTTGTGAAACATGTCATGGTAAACGTTTAAGCCAAGAAGCATTATCTGTGTATGTTTCTGGTTTGAATATCGGAGAAGTGGTGGAGTATTCCATTAAAGAAGCATTACAGTTCTTCGAAAACATCGATTTATCTGAGCAAGACCGTAAGATTGCGGATTTAATCTTGAAAGAAATTATCTCAAGATTGTATTTCTTAAATAACGTCGGTTTAGATTATTTAACGTTAAACCGTTCATCAGGTACATTATCTGGTGGTGAAGCACAACGTATTCGTTTAGCCACACAAATCGGTTCACGTTTAACGGGTGTGTTATATGTCTTAGATGAACCTTCTATTGGTTTGCATCAAAGAGACAATGACCGTTTAATCAACACGTTGAAAGAAATGCGTGATTTAGGTAATACGTTGATTGTGGTTGAACATGATGATGATACAATGAGAGAAGCGGATTATCTTGTAGACGTAGGTCCTGGCGCAGGAGATTACGGCGGTGAAATTGTTGCGGCGGGTACACCAAAACAAGTGATGCGTAATTCTAAATCATTAACTGGTCAGTATCTCAGCGGGAAGAAACGTATTGAAGTGCCAGAACACCGCAGACCTGTCACAGACCGCAAATTAAAAGTGCGCGGTGCCAGCAGTAATAACTTAAAAGATGTGGATGTAGACTTTCCGCTTTCTACAATGACTGTAGTAACAGGGGTCTCAGGTTCAGGTAAAAGTTCATTAGTGAATGAAGTGCTGTATAAAACATTGGCACAAAAACTAAATCGTTCGAAAATCAGACCAGGTAAAGTGGATAAAATTGAAGGCATCGATCAACTTGATAAAGTTATTGATATCGATCAGTCACCAATTGGCCGTACACCACGTTCTAACCCAGCAACGTATACGGGTGTGTTTGATGATATCCGTGATGTTTTCGCATCAACAAATGAAGCGAAAATCAGAGGGTATCAAAAAGGCCGTTTCAGTTTCAACGTTAAAGGTGGACGTTGTGAAGCATGTAAAGGTGACGGGATTATCAAAATTGAAATGCATTTCTTACCTGATGTGTATGTACCTTGTGAAGTATGTGGCGGTAAACGTTATAATCGTGAAACATTAGAAGTAACATACAAAGGTAAAAATATCTCTGAAGTATTAGAAATGACCGCTGAAGATGCGACGCATTTCTTTGAAAATATTCCTAAAATCAAACGTAAGCTACAAACATTAGTCGATGTCGGTTTAGGATATGTTAAACTAGGCCAACCTGCGACGACGTTATCTGGTGGGGAAGCACAACGTGTGAAACTCGCATCAGAACTGCATAAACGTTCAACTGGCCGTTCTATTTATATTTTAGATGAGCCGACAACAGGTTTACATGTGGATGATATTCGTCGTTTATTAAAAGTATTGAACCGTATTGTAGATAACGGAGATACAGTTGTGATTATTGAACATAACTTAGATGTCATTAAAACAGCAGATTACTTGATTGACTTAGGCCCTGAAGGCGGCGATGGCGGAGGAACAATCGTTGCGACAGGTACACCTGAAGAAATTGCCGCATCTCCAGATTCTTATACAGGAAAATATTTGAAGACAGTATTAGAACGTGATGCAGCACAAACAAGTCAATAAACAGAACAAGACATTTCACTTTGAAACAGTGGAATGTCTTTTTTTACGGTTTAAAAGAAAAAGTTTGATTTTTGAACACATATAAGAAATGATAAGATGAATAGAGATAAAACCAATAACGTTTCTGCATTCTTTTTTGATATGATAGAGATGAGCATATAACGAAGAATGTTGATTGAGGTGAAAATATGTTAAGTGCTAGAGCTATAGTAAACAGATTCAAGTTAAATTTAGTAGCCGGAGAAGAAGGATTGGATCGTCCGATTCATAATACAGATATTTCACGCCCAGGTTTAGAAATGGCGGGGTACTTTTCGCATTATGCGTCTGACCGTATTCAATTATTAGGTACCACTGAATTATCATTTTATAATTTATTACCAGATAAAGAGCGCCAAGGCAGATTACGTAAATTATGTCGACCTGATACACCGGCAATTATCGTCACACGTGATATTGAGCCGCCAGAAGAATTAGTGAATGCGGCACAAGAACTCGGTGTACCATTACTTACATCTAAAGATGCGACAACAAGTTTAATGAGCCGATTAACTACATATCTAGAACATGAACTTGCGAAAACAACATCTTTACATGGTGTATTAGTAGACGTGTATGGTGTAGGTGTCTTAATTACTGGTGATTCAGGTATCGGTAAAAGTGAAACAGCGTTAGAGTTAGTAAAACGTGGACACCGTCTTGTTGCGGATGATAATGTAGAAATTCGTGAGATTACGAAAGATGAATTGATCGGTAAACCGCCGAAATTAATCGAACATCTATTAGAAATCAGAGGGCTAGGCATTATTAACGTGATGACGTTATTTGGTGCAGGTTCGATTTTGACAGAAAAGAAAATCGGTTTAAATATCAATTTAGAAAACTGGGATAAAGACAAGCTATACGACCGTGTAGGCTTGAATGAAGAAACCTTACGTATTTTAGATACTGAAATCACAAAGAAAACAATTCCAGTAAGACCGGGCAGAAATGTGGCGGTTATTATTGAAGTTGCGGCGATGAACTATCGCTTGAATATTATGGGCATCAATACAGCTGAAGAATTTAACGAACGTTTAAATGCCGAAATACTTAGAAAAAATGAACATAAAGAGGAGTAAGCTAAGATGTTGTTTAACTTAGGTTATATTGACCCAGTGGCTTTCAGCTTAGGGCCGATTGATGTGCGATGGTATGGGATAATTATTGCCTTCGGCATCTTATTAGGTTATTTTATTGCGCAAGCGACCGCAAAGAAAGTGGGCTATCATCAAGATGCATTGATTGATATTATCTTTTGGAGTGCCATTTTCGGATTTGTGGCAGCACGGATATATTTCGTGATTTTCCAATGGCCATATTACGCCGCGAACCCTTCAGAGATACCCATGATATGGCATGGCGGTATCGCAATCCATGGCGGTTTGATCGGCGGATTTATCACAGGAATTATTGTGTGTAAAATGAACAATCACAACCCTTGGCAAATTGGAGATATTGTCGCACCAAGTATTATTTTAGCGCAAGGTATCGGACGTTGGGGGAACTTTATGAACCACGAAGCACATGGTGGCCCTGTGTCTCAAAGTTTCTTAGAGAACCTTCATATTCCAAGATTTATTATCGATAATATGTACATCGATGGTCAGTACTATCAACCAACGTTCTTATATGAATCAGTTTGGGATGTACTTGGCTTTGCGTTATTACTATTTTTACGTAAGCACTTAAGAATTGGTGAAACATTCTTCTTATATCTGATATGGTATTCAGTCGGCAGATTCTTTGTCGAAGGTATGCGTACAGACAGCTTAATGTTGACGAGCAATATCAGAGTGGCACAGCTGATGTCGATTATCTTGATTGTTATCAGTGTCGTTATGATTATATATCGTCGAATGAAGAAGCAGCCACCTAAATTTAAAGATGCTAGAAACTTGGCATGGCCGAAATAAGAGGAGATTAAATGAGACGTTATAAAAAAGTAGCGAGCAGTTCATCACAGATTAACCCGCTTTGGCGAATGTATCATTTTATCACAGTGAAAAAAGCGTTTAGACAAACGATTATGATTGAAATTGCACGGTATATTCCATCATTGAAATTAAAACGGTGGATTTACCGTGCTTGTTTAGGTATGCAGGTTGGAAAGCATACAGCTTTTGCGTATAAAGTGATGCCGGATATCTTATATCCACACTTAATTCGAGTTGGAGATAATTGTGTGATAGGGTATAATACAACAATATTGACCCATGAATTTTTAGTTTCAGAGTTAAGAATAGGTAAGGTGGAAATCGGCAACCATACATTAATCGGCGCCAATGTAACGATTTTACCAGGTGTCAAAATCGGCAACCACGTCAAAATCGGTGCAGGTACAGTAGTGAATAAAGATGTGCCAGACGGCGCTTTAGCTTTTGGAAATCCTATGCAGATCAGATTATAAGTGAGAGAGTAGGGGCAATACAATGACACTAGAATCATCTAAAAAAGTGATTCCGATGACACAAGACGCATCACTTTTTAAACGACTAGCAGCATCAAAATTAAAACAAAGAGATTATCAAAAAGCCGCAGAATATTATCATAAAGTCCTTGAATTGTCGCCTTCTGACTTTGAAGCACTTCAAGATTATACAACCGCACTGACTGAAATAGGACAAGCTAAGCAAGTTGTCGGACGCTATTATGATTTTATTGCGAAAGGTGAACATGTAGAAGCATCTTATTATCAACTCAGCCAAATTTATACGAATTTACAAGATCCGAATAAGGCATTTTGTTTCGGAATGAATTATGTGTTGTTATCAGAAGATGAAGATTATAGAAAAGAACTAGAAGAGACTTTCGAAGTCATTTATAAAGAAGTCGATGTGCTTGAAAAAGAGAGTCAGGTTTTCGCTGTGCAAATTATTTTTCAATATCTTTTCTCTCAAGGTAAGCTGGAAGAAGCGAAAAAGTTCATTCAACGCCAAGATATGAAAGTACGTACAAATGAAAGTGTACGAAATTTATTGGCGATGATACATCTTTATTTAGGAAACTATGACATATCACGTAACATGTTGAAACAGTTGTTAAAGGAAAATCAAACGGATGTTTATGCGTTATGTCATTATACGTTATTACTGTATAACACAAATGATAAAGCGTATCCGACGTATTTACAGTCGTTATCTAAAGTTGTGCCGATGAATGATGAAGAAAGTTTCAAACTTGGTATTGTCCTCAGTTATCTGCAAAAGTTCAGTGCTTCGCAAAAGTTATTATATCCTTTGTTTAAAAAAGGAAAGTTTATTTCCATGCAAATGTTTCATGCGTTAAGTGTCAACTTTTATCACCTGGGAAATAAAGAACAAAGTAAGGTGTTTTGGGAAAAGCTTGAAGCAATCACAGAGACACCTCCAGGACCACCGCCTTGGCTGATTTCTGAAAAAAATCTCTATTTCCATTCTCATATTGCGCCACTGTTGATTAGTGAAGATAGTCATGAACGTATTTATGGGATTTTCTTATTAGAACAAATGAATGGCAGAGAATTGTTAATTACAGAAGAAATCTGGAATGTGTTAGAAACAATGAATCAATATGAAAAATTATATCTGACGTATTTGATTAAAGGTTTGAAATTAGTCAAGTTAGATTTCATTCACCGCGGCATGTTAACCTTGTATGAGAAAGAGGAATTAAGAGAATTTCAATCGTTATTTGTGCATTGGATTGACCGTGCTGAAGGGATTATTGCTCAAGAATATGATTTAGAAAAAGTAGAAGGTTATGTCGCAGCATGTGTATATCTCTTCTTTAAAACACGACCTGATGCATATACGAAAAAAGCTATCACAGAATGGTTCGGTATATCTATGTACCGTTTGAATAAATCCATAGAAATTCTTCTAGAAGTTTAAAAGTTGTGTATGTAAAATGAGTGTATTTTACAATTTGAGCATAAAAGTATATTTCAAGAAAGCTCTATCTTATAATGAGTGTGATTAAATACTAGGAGGCAAGAAGAATGACTAAACAACAACCTGATTATGATGTTGTAATTATCGGCGCAGGCCCAGCAGGTATGACTGCAGCCGTATATGCTTCTCGCGCGGACTTAAAAACTGTAATGATCGAACGTGGTGTGCCAGGCGGACAAATGGCAAACACTGAAGATGTTGAAAACTTCCCAGGATTCGAATCAATTTCTGGTCCTGATTTATCAACAAAAATGTTTGATCATGCGCAAAAATTCGGCGCTGTTTATCAGTACGGCGATATCAAAGCGATTGAAGATAAAGGCGATATTAAAGAAGTCTTTTACGGAGATAAATCTGTTACTGCGTATGCGGTTATTATCGCAACAGGTGCAGAATACAAAAAAATCGGTGTACCAGGTGAAGAAGAACTTGGCGGCCGTGGTGTAAGTTACTGTGCAGTATGTGACGGTGCATTCTTCAAAGGCAAAAACTTATACGTTATCGGCGGCGGAGACTCTGCAGTAGAAGAAGGTAACTTCTTAACTAAATTTGCTGACAGTGTTACTGTCGTTCACCGTAGAGATAAATTACGTGCACAAAAAATCTTACAAGATCGTGCGTTCAAAAATGAAAAAATGCACTTTATCTGGAGTCACACATTAGCATCTATTAATGAAAAAGACGGTAAAGTCGGTTCAGTTACTTTACAATCTACTATAGACGGTAAAGAAGAAACATTAGATGCTGATGGTGTATTCGTTTATATCGGTATGAAACCTTTAACAGCACCGATTGTTGATTTAGGTATCACAAACGAAGCAGGCTACATCGTAACAAACGAAGAAATGGAAACAAAAATTCCTGGTATCTTCGCAGCAGGCGATGTGCGTGAAAAAGGTTTAAGACAAATCGTTACAGCTACTGGAGACGGTAGTATCGCAGCGCAAAATGCGCAAGGTTATATCGAAGAACTGAAAGATAAAATTGCAGTAGAAGAAGAAGCATAATAAAAAACGAAGAAGGTTTGAGTAGTGCATGAAGCGGTTTAAACCATGCATCTATTCAAACCTTTTTACATATTATAGAGTAATCATGTTCAAGATAGAATGTAATATGATACTATGATAAAGATAAGGATATTATGAGCGAATTAATTACAGGATGGTGTCGTTATGCAACATGAAGAAAATGAAGTCGTAAATAAGAGTGAATTATTAGTGGTTACTGGTATGTCGGGGGCTGGGAAATCTGTAGTATTACAGAGCTTAGAAGATTTAGGATATTTTTGTGTAGATAATTTACCACCGATTTTACTGCCGAAATTTGTGGAGTTGATGGAGCAAGGCACACCATCTTTACAAAAAGTAGCAATTGCGATTGATTTACGCGGTCGCGAATTTTTCAAATCCTTAGTAAAAGAAGTAGATTTTTTACGCAGCAAGAATCGCATTATAGTAGACGTGATGTTTGTCGAGGCAAGTGAAGCGAAATTAATTTCAAGATATAAAGAAACACGCCGTGCACACCCATTAAGTGATAACGGACAAAATTCATTGATTAATTCTATTAGAGAAGAACGTCAATCGTTATCTGAAATTCGTAGTTTCGCGAACTTTGTCATAGATACAACAGACTTAAAACCAAAAGAATTACGTGCAAAAATAAACAAATTGTTTAATAGAGATGATATCGAAACATTTAGTATTAGTGTAACGAGCTTTGGCTTCAAACATGGCATCCAACAAGATGCAGATTTAGTCTTTGATGTGAGATTCTTACCGAATCCGTTTTACGTAAAAGAGTTACGCCCTTTAACTGGAAATGATGATGCTGTGTATCAATATGTCATGAAATGGCAAGAAACAGCAATCTTTTATGATAAGTTATTAGACTTATTGAAATTTATGATTCCAGGTTATAAAAAAGAAGGCAAAACACAATTAGTTATTGCAATCGGATGTACAGGCGGACAGCATCGTTCTGTTGCCTTAGCGAAACGATTAGCCGAAGACTTAAATGATAGTTACGACTATAGTGTTTACGTTCATCACAGAGATGCACATATCGAAAGTGGCGAGAGAAATGAAAAAGCTTAAAATCGTATTAATCGGAGGCGGTACAGGTTTATCTGTATTGGCTCGTGGTTTAAAAGATTATCCTATCGACATTACCGCAATAGTGACGGTAGCGGACGATGGAGGAAGTACAGGAAAAATCAGAAGTGAAATGGACATTCCCGCTCCAGGGGACATCCGTAATGTTATTGCGGCCTTAAGTGAGACTGAACCGACTTTAAAGGAGTTGTTTCAGTACCGCTTTAAAGAGAATCAAGTGGAAGGTCATTCAGTGGGCAATCTATTGATTGCGGCACTGACCAATATTATGGATGACTTTGGTCATGCGGTTAAAGAATTAAGTAAAATTTTAAATATTAAAGGACGCGTGATTCCTTCAACCAATTCTAGTATTCGTTTGAATGCGGAAATGGAAGACGGAGAAATCGTGTATGGTGAATCTAATATACCGAAGCGTCAAAAAACGATTAAGCGTGTCTTTATAGAACCTGCAGATGTACAGCCGATGGAAGAAGCGGTAGAGGCCTTAGAAGATGCAGATTTAATCGTATTAGGTCCTGGTTCATTGTATACGAGTGTAATTTCTAATTTATGTGTACCGGGTATCGGAGAAGCAATCGTTGATAGTGCAGCACCGAAAGTCTATGTGTCTAATGTAATGACACAACATGGTGAAACAGATCATTTTGATGTGATGGACCATATTCAAGCGATGCATAGTCATATGAATACTAATTTTATTGATTATGTGATTTGCTGTGAGAATCATCAATACAGCAAAGATATCTTAGAAAACTACCATAAAGAACATGCTGAACCTGTGACTTATCACAAAGAAGCGATTGAAGCAGCAGGTATTGAACCGATTACTGCACAAGATTTAGTCCATGTTTCTTCAAAGAATCGTGTGCGCCATAATACGACACGATTAGCACGCATGATTTATGAATTGGCGCTTGATTTAACAAGCACAATCCAATTTAATCCGAAAAATAGAAAATTTTAAAGAAGGGAATGGCGCGGCATGAGCTTTGCATCAGACATGAAAAATGAATTGACAAGAATCGATGTCGATGATAAAAATGCGCGAGCGGAACTTAGCGCATTGATACGGATGAATGGTGCACTCAGTTTGTCGAATCAGCAATTTGTCATTAATGTACAAACTGAAAATGCGACAACAGCCAGACGTATTTACTCTCTGATAAAGAAAGTATTCAATATTGAAGTTGAAATTCTTGTTCGAAAGAAAATGAAGTTGAAGAAGAATAATATCTATATCTGCAGAACAAAAATGAAATCTCGTGAAATCTTGCATGAACTCGGCATCTTAAAGGATGGCGTGTTTACGCATGCGATTGATTTAGATTTAATTCGTGACGATGAAATGAGACGTAGTTACCTACGCGGTGCTTTTTTAGCTGGCGGTTCTGTGAATAATCCAGAAACTTCTTCTTATCATTTAGAGATATTTTCTTTATATGAAAGTCATTCAGAAGGCTTAACTGCATTGATGAATGAATATGAATTGAATGCGAAACATTTAGAACGTAAAAAAGGAAATATTGTTTATTTGAAAGAAGCAGAAAAAATCTCTGATTTCTTAAGCTTAATAGGCGGTTATCAAGCGATGTTGAAATTTGAAGATGTGCGTATTGTCAGAGATATGCGTAATTCAGTGAACCGTCTCGTAAACTGCGAAACAGCGAATTTAAATAAAACAGTTAGTGCAGCGATGAAACAAGTTGAAAGTATTCAGTTGATTGATCAAGAAATCGGAATTGAAAACTTACCAGATCGTTTAAGAGAAATTGCGAAATTGCGTGTAGAAAATCAAGATGTTTCTCTAAAAGAATTGGGAGAAATGGTGTCTACAGGCACAATTTCGAAATCAGGTGTTAATCATCGTTTACGTAAGTTGAACGAGCTAGCAGATAAGATTAGAAGCGGCGAACATATTGAAATGTGATAAAGAAAAGCAGTCACTCATTAAAAAACTAAAATGAGTGACTGCTTTTTATCATTATTGATCTGCGACTGATTTTTTCGGAATACCTAAAGCGATTATAAAGCCGATGAAGTTCACGATTGATAACACAATGAACATCATTTTAAATGAATGCATATTGTTTAATAACTGCATAGATAATACCGGTGCAATCGCAGTACCGATAAATAGCATAAAGGTATTAATAGATAAGAAGAACCCTTTATCTTTAGTAGTCAGCAAACCGATTTGTGAAATTACAGATGGAATCACAAATGAAATACCGGCGATAAAGATAACACTGAACAATGTGATAATGATGAGATTATGTGTCACGCCCATCAGTATCAATGAAATACCTGCAGTGATTAATGAGATTAGAATAATACGTTTTACACCGATAAAATCACTTAAGCGACCTGCAGATAACGCCAATAGCATACCGATTAAACCGAAGAGTTTCACTGTTGATATTGTTGTTAAATCAGCGTTGATAGGTTCAGATGTCAAGTATTCATTTAATAGAGAATACATAGAAACAAATGACGTTAAAATAGTTAAAGAAACAAAGAAACATAACACAATGCCTTTGTTATCAAAAATATGTCTCATGTTTTTAAAAAACACTGAGAATTTTGTATCAGGCATATGATATGGACTTTTTGGAATTGCTCGATAAATCCAAACAATCAGTAGTAAATAAACGACTGTTAATACAAAGTAAACGACACGCCAGCTCATATGTGCGGCGATAATGTCACTTAAGTTTTGACCAATAACACCAGACAACATAAAGCTGGTACTAATAAAACTGATTGCGGTGATACGTTTATGAACAGGGAACACCTCTGTTACATACGTTAATGACACAGGAGAGAAGCTCGCGGTAGCTATCCCTTGTAAGACACGTACAATCAGTAGTAATGCGAAGTTATGGATAAAGCCGATCGCAAATGTTGTAAGTGTCAACATAGCCAAACCAACTAATATGACTTTCTTCTTACCGAACTTGTCGGCGATAATCCCATAAAACATACAACTGACTGAATAAGAAACTGAGAATACCACACCGATTAATGTAGTGGCACCTTCGCTTAAATGTAATTCTTTCCCCATAATCGGCATTAAAGGAATGGCAGAGTAAAGACTGCACATAACCGCAATACCTGAAATAAAGAATACAGTCGTAATTAAATTATAATTGAGCGACGGTTGTTTCAAATATATCCTCCCTTTCTATGATGAAATGTTTAATAAAGATTATATTGATGAACCTTAATATAAGTGTATCGCATATATGTTGTGGAAGTGTGAAGATTGAAACAATGCTTGTTTCAAATTAAAAATGCATGATTCATTTTAACACAAACAAATTATAATGAAATAGATAGAAATATTATTGAAATATTGTGACAATAAGCTTTGGTCAAATAAAAATACCTTTCTCGTAAAATGAGAAAGGCATTTCTATTAATATTAAGATGTTACAGGTTGTTGCGTGTGTTTCTTATTACGCATAAAGTCTATGACAATACCGATGATAGTTAAGATAATAAATGGTAGTAACCAAGCTAATCCTAAATCAGATAACGGCAAGTATTGATAGACTGCATTTAATGGTTTGATCAATTTAAATGTGTTAAAGATTTCAAGTACTGAAATAATCAATGTTGAAATCGTTGGTAAAATATAAGCGATTTTTAATTTTGTCGGAATCGCAATTGCGACAAATGAAATCAATACTAACACAATAGAAATCGGATAAATAAATGTCAACAATGGTACTGCGATTTGTAAAATCATGTTGAGTCCTAAGATTGAAATCAAGAATCCAACGACTGAAAATGAAATTACATATGTTTTGTATGAAATTTGTGGAAACTTCTTCAATCCGAATGCAGAACTTGCGTTAACTAAACCGATACAAGTTGTTAAACAAGCTAAGATTACAATCATACCAAATAAGATATTACCAAATGATCCGAATAATCGTACTGAGTTATATGTTAGAATACTTGCGCCATTATCAAAGCCTGGTTTACTTGTTGTGATACCTAAGTATGCTAATGAGAAGTAAATGACTGTTAATAATAACGCTGAAATCAGACCTGATAAGATAACGTTTCTAACTATCTTTTTGCTGTCTGAGATACCCGCAAGTTTAAAGCTTTGTACGATAACGACTGAGAAGGCTAGAGCAGCTACTAAGTCCATTGTGTAGTAACCTTCTAAAATTCCTGAAATGAAAGGTGTATCCACATATTTATCATGTGGTTGTCCTACTTTACCTTCAGGGTTAATAATCGCTGCGATACATAAAGCACCGATAATTAATAAAAGGGCAGGTGTTAAGATTTTCCCTAAGTTATCGACAATTTTTGTTGGGTATAAAGCGATTAACCCTACCACAATAAAGAATACTAGGGAGAAACCTACTAATGTCCATGTGTTGTGAATAGGCAGAATCGATTTTGCGCCGATTTCATAAGCCACGTTCGCAGCACGCGGAATACCGTAAAGTGCCCCAATAGATAAATAAATACAAACCGCAAAAATAAACCCGAATTTAGGATGGACGCGGTCCCCGATAAACTCCACGCCACCATCATAATAGGCAATGACAATAACTGTGATGTAAGGTAATAAAATACCTGTAATCGCAAATCCTGTCATACCTGTCCACATATTACTTTGCGCGGTATAACCGAGCATAGGTGGAAAGATCAAGTTGCCTGCTCCGAAGAATAATGAGAAGAGCATTAAACCTGATATTAGAATTACTTTTTTCATAATAACCTCCTGGTGTTGAAAACTTCTCTCTATTTACAAAAATTTCTGACAATTTATGTAGATGAATTTCTTTCAAACAAATAAACTTTAACACATTTCTAAATATTTAAAAAGCATATATTCAGATATTTTAGATGAAATGAAAGAAATTAATTGGAAATGTTGTGTTAAAGGGAAAAGAGTAACTAAAATTAGCTGAGGTATGATTTCAGGGAGCAGATATCAATAGGATATAAATATTTAAATATAAAAATGGGAGATATAATAAAGTGAACGTGTTTTCAATAAAAAAATCCTCGTTATATTAACGTTTTTGACAACGATATATAACGAGGATAAATAAAATTTACCCCCTCGGAGGGAATCGAACCCCCATTTCAAGAACCGGAATCTTACGTGTTATCCATTACACTACGAGGGGTAAATATTAACATGCAATTATTAGTGTACCTGTCTCGTGTAGAGTGGTCAATATGATGATATTATAAAGGTGTGAGTTTTATTTTTGACCATTTTTGACTTTTAGGTTAAAATAAGGATAATTCATAAAAGTACAAGGAGGAAATAGAATGAATTTAATTCCTACAGTAATTGAAACAACAAATCGCGGCGAACGTGCTTATGACATTTACTCAAGATTATTGAAAGACCGTATTATTATGTTAGGTTCAGCAATTGATGATAACGTAGCAAACTCAATCGTATCACAATTGTTATTCTTACAAGCACAAGATGCTGAGAAAGATATTTATTTATATATCAACTCTCCAGGTGGTAGTGTAACAGCTGGATTTGCAATTTATGATACTATCCAACACATTAAACCAGATGTACAAACAATCTGCATCGGTATGGCTGCTTCAATGGGTTCATTCTTGCTTGCAGCAGGCGCTAAAGGTAAACGTTTTGCATTACCTAACGCTGAAGTAATGATTCACCAACCACTCGGCGGCGCACAAGGTCAAGCAACTGAAATCGAAATCGCAGCTACACACATCTTAAAAACACGTGCTAAATTAAACAAAATCTTATCAGAACGTACAGGTCAATCAATTGAACAAATTGAAAAAGACACTGATCGCGATAACTTCTTAACTGCAGATGAAGCTAAAGAATACGGCTTAATCGATGAAGTTATGCAACCTGAAAAATAAGTTGTTATTAAATATAGAAAATGAAAAGAGTTCCGGGGCTTTCCGGAACTCTTATTTTTGTTTTTTATAATGTTTTACTAAGTTAATGACGGTCCACCCTAATATAATAATTCCAACTATTAGGTAAAACAGTGCAATATATAAAGAAGGGATAGCTCGCGTCATTGAAAAACTACCGATACATATTAAAAGTAATCCAGCAATGATTACTAATATACGTGTTACGAGACTGCTTTTATCCATTCATACACCTTCATTCACTATACTTGCTATATCTGCGTAAGCGGCTATTTTTTATATTTATGCTTAATATTAAATGCTCACAATACAAATATATTATATAGCTTTTTACTCATGAACTAAACTATCAAGTGCTGATTTCAGATCAGGATATGCAAATTTGAAACCGTATGCATCTAAACGGTTAGGAATCGCTTTTTGCGTATCTAAGATAATCGTTGCTCTTTGACCTAAGACTAAGCTTAATAGTGCACTTGGTACCCATAATTCATGAGGTTTGTGCATTGCACGCGCTAGAGCATAACCGAATAAGTTTTGACGTTCAGCAATTGGAGTGGTCATATTGAAGACTCCTGAAGCATCATCTTGATTGATTAAGAAAAGAATGGCGCGTGTTAAGTCTGTAATATGAATCCATGAATACCATTGGAAACCAGTGCCTAATTTTCCGGCGAGATAGAAGCGGTAAGGTAATTCCATGGTTGGTAAGGCGCCGCCTTCATCTGAAAGTACCATACCAAAACGACCGATAATGACACGTGTACCATGTTTTTCAAATTTACGCGCAAAACGCTCCCATTGATAGGTGATATCTGATAAGAAATCATGTGGATCACATTTTGATAATTCTGTGTAAGTGCGATGCACATCTGGTGTATAATAACCTACTGCACTTGCGTTGAATAAAATTTCAGGGAACTTGCCTTTATGTTCAAATAACTCATAAAGTGATTGTGTGGCTTGAATACGACTTAACATTAAAGTTTGTTTATATTCATCTGTCCATCTTTTATTTAATGATGCGCCTGCTAAGTTAATCACAATATCAATATGATCTGGGACTTTATCTTCCCAACCTTCTTTACTCCAGTTAACATAGGTGATCTTATCATCTAAGTTTTGACGATCTTGACGTGTTAAAATAGTAATATGAGAATCTGTACTGTGTATCGCATCTACTAAATGACTACCAACTAAGCCTGTACCGCCTGTAATAAGAAACTCTTTCATTTTTTTATTCACCTCATTAATATTAGACAACGTTTTGGATACTACAACCCAATAGATTATAGACATTCTAAACATTCATTGTTTATTCAATATTTAGTCATTAATATGTCAATTTAAACTATGTAATCTTGTTTAAATCACTTATAGCTAAGTTATAATAGAAGTACCTTCGGAATTAATTAAACATCTCTTAATTAAAAATAGTATACCCCATAATATACATGCGAAGGTGAAATTTTGACTCCCTTTAGTATTGGACCTATGCGAGCAGCGTATAGGTCCTTTATCATGTCTTTTTTATGGTTGTTGATGTAGTATATTATAACAATCTTATATCAATTAATCATCTTACTTGGTTTTGGATTTTTCACCTTCTATTAACCCATTCAAACAAATATCGAAAATATAAAATGTTTCCTAAGCAAAATAATGTATACCCTAGTGGAAAATGTTATGATATATAAATGAATACAGCTCAGATATAATAATGAAGATGTTGTAAAAAAGGGTATGAGTTAATATATCAAAATAAGTAACTCGTGTAACTTATAGAAAAAGAAAAGGGATTGGAAAGAGGAGAGCACATGTCTAACAATAAAATGAGCAAACCCGCTAAAATACTAAGTGCTGTAATCGTATTTTTCTTATTGTTCGGTTTAGCATTTGCGACTTTTGCTTTTGTAGATAATAACAAGAAAAGCAGCGAACGTTACAGTCAACAACAGAAAAAAGAAGAGCAAGAGAAAAAAGATCGTGCTGAAAAGAAAAAACGAGAAGCAGAAAAACGTAAAAAAGAAAAAGAAGAAGAGGAAGAACGTCAACAAGAAATTGCTGATCAACAAGCAGCAGAGCAAGCAAGACAAAATGAATTAGCTGCGCAACGAGAACAACAAAGACAAGAAGCAGAACAAGCACGTCAAAACGCAGCAACACAAAAAGCGCAACAAAAAGAACAAAAACCACAAAAAGACAGTTCTGATGACAAAGAAGCACAACAAAAAGCTCAAGAACAAGCAGAGAAACAACGTGAGCAAGCTAGAGAAGCGGCTGAAGAAAGACAACAAGCACAACAAGAAGCGCAGCAAAAACGACAAGAACAAGCACAACAACAAGCAAAAGAGCAAGCGCAGCAACAGCAAAAACAACAAGCTGCTCAACAAAGACAACAGCAACAACAAAAACAACAGCAAGAGCAACAACAAGAGAAACAACAACAAAGCAGTCAACCCAGGCCAGGGCAAGAACAGCAGTCAAGGTCAGTAAATGAATCACAAAGCACTCAGCAAAGACAAGCACCACAACAAAATACACAATCAAGTCAGTCTTCAAGCTCGAATCAGTCCAGTTCTACTCAATCAAGTTCAAATCAATCGAGCCAACAGAAGTCAGACGATTAATCTATAAAAAGAAGGACCGCAATGCACAAGCACTGTGGTCCTTTCTTTATGAGATAAAACTGATTAACCAAGTAATCACTAATGCGATAATCGCAACAGCAGGCAAACATCCGCATCCAAATGGAGAGCAGCCGAAAGAATAATATTTTATTTTTCTGTCCTGTTCGAAGCGAGAACGCCGATGCTCACTCGGGCTATGTTTAAAGTAATCATCATCTTTATAGCGAGGGTCATTAGGGTCAATGACTTCAGGTTGGTCATTATTTGTCATACAACTACCTCCTTCGTACATATCTATTATAATGTAGGGAATACTGAAAATATAATGATAAGGAAAAGTAGTTTTCAGATGATTTCTTAAGTGGAAAAAGGGTATAATATATTTGTAAAGGTAGTATTGTTTGCAACAATATTTCTTAAATGAAGTCGAAGTGAGTGTTTAAGCTTGCTTTTTATTCCAGATGATAGTATTATGACAATTGTAAGAGATGTTATTTTTTTGTCCCACCTGGGACTAAAAACGTCAAAGCATGGTTGCATGTTGACCCTTAAATAAAAAGAGGAGGAAATAGTAGTGGAAGACTTGCTTAAAGTCCAACAGAAATTGATTCCTGAGCTTGTCGAAAAAATGTATCGAAGATTTACAATACTCACTACTATCAAAATGCACCAGCCAGTCGGAAGAAGAAGTTTAAGTGAATATATGAATTTGACTGAACGTGTGTTGAGATCAGAAACGAATACGTTGAAAAAGCAAGAATTAATCAAGGTGAAACCTACAGGAATGGAATTAACGCCTGAAGGTGATGAATTGATTGAATCCTTAGAATCATACTTTGACATGTATTCTGACGGTTATCATCTAGCACAACTGTTAAAAGAACGCTATCAGATTAAAAACGTTTATGTTGTTCCCGGTGATACCGATATGGATAGTGCTGTAAAAAAAGAGATGGGCAGCCAGGCAGGTCAGTTACTAGAACGAACTTTTTACGAAGATGCTATCGTTTCTATCACAGGCGGTTCCACAATGGCCTCTGTGAGTGAATCAATGCATGTATTACCATTCAAAACATTCTATGTCCCGGCTAGAGGTGGCTTAGGAGAAAATGTGGTATATCAGGCAAATACGATTGCAGCAAGTATGGCACAGCAAACTGGCGGAGATTATACAACATTATATGTACCTGACAATGTCAGTGAGTCCACATATGAGTTGTTGCTTCAAGAGCCCTCAGTTCGTAATACATTAGAAATAATTAAACAATCAAATATAACCGTCCACGGCATTGGTGATGCGCTGAAAATGGCAAACAGACGTCATTCGTCTAAACAAGTGATTGAAAAGCTTCAACATCACAATGCAGTCGGAGAAGCATTTGGATATTATTTCGACAGCGAAGGTCATATCGTTCATAAAGTTAAAACGATAGGACTTCAAATGGAAGATTTAGTATCGAAGCAATATATCTTTGCTGTAGCTGGAGGTGCTTCAAAAGGAGATGCGATCAGAGCGTATCTATCCATTGCTCCTAAAAACACCATTCTAATTACAGATGAAGGCGCAGCAAGAAATATAGTTCAATCACAATCAAATTAGTTTAAAAAAGTGACTTCACTTTTTAACAATATCTTTTAAAGGAGGCCATAATAATGGCAGTTAAAGTAGCAATTAATGGTTTTGGTAGAATCGGTCGTTTAGCATTCAGAAGAATTCAAGATGTTGAAGGTATCGATGTAGTAGCAGTAAACGACTTAACAGATGATGAAATGTTAGCACACTTATTAAAATACGATACAATGCAAGGACGTTTCACTGAAGAAGTTGAAGTTGTAGATGGCGGATTCCGCGTGAATGGTAAAGAAGTTAAATCATTCGAAGAACCAGATGCAAGCAAATTACCTTGGAAAGATTTAGACATTGATGTCGTATTAGAATGTACTGGTTTCTACACTAGCGACGAAAAAGCACAAGCTCACATTGATGCAGGTGCTAAAAAAGTATTAATCTCTGCACCAGCAACTGGTGACGTTAAAACAATCGTTTATAACGTAAACCAAGATACTTTAGACAGCTCTGACGTAATCGTTTCAGGTGCTTCTTGTACTACAAACTCACTTGCTCCAGTAGCAAAAGTTTTAAATGACAGCTTCGGTTTAGTAGAAGGTTTCATGACTACTATCCACGCTTACACTGGTGACCAAAATACTCAAGACGGTCCACACAGAAAAGGCGACAAACGTCGTGCACGTGCAGCAGCTGAAAACATCGTTCCTAACTCAACTGGTGCTGCTAAAGCAATCGGTAAAGTAATTCCTGAAATCGACGGAAAATTAGACGGTGGCGCTCAACGTGTTCCTGTAGCAACTGGTTCATTAACTGAATTAACAGTTGTATTAGATAAAGACGTAACAATCGAAGAAGTAAACGAAGCAATGAAAGCAGCTTCTAACGAATCATTCGGTTACAACGAAGACGAAATCGTATCTTCTGACGTAGTTGGTATGACATTCGGTTCATTATTCGATGCAACTCAAACTCGTGTTATGACTGTATCTGGTCGTCAATTAGTTAAAGTTGCAGCTTGGTATGACAACGAAATGTCTTACACTGCACAATTAGTACGTACTTTAGAATACCTTATCAAAGACGTAAAATAATTTATTAACAATATTAATAAGGTCTGAATTTAACAAGCGGTAATGTGTTGTTGAAATTCGATGACCAGCTTATGAGTAAGCGGGGAGGCACATACGCTTCTCCGCTTATTTTCATTAAGTACATGGTTATTAGAGTAGATATTTTCAGAAACGTGAAAAATTTCATTTGATTCTGTATTTATATCTGCATTATTTCTGCCCATATGCTAACCTCAAATTACAGACATTTTATAAATTCGCGCTTTTATTCAAAGGAGGAAGTTTTGATGGCAAAAAAACATGTATCTGATTTAGATTTAAAAGGAAAAGTCGTATTAGAACGTGCAGACTTCAACGTACCATTAAAAGATGGAGAAATTACAAACGATAACCGTATCGTTCAAGCTTTACCAACAATTGAGTATATCCTTGATCAAGGTGGAAAATTAGTTTTATTCTCTCACTTAGGTAAAGTCAAAGAAGAAAGCGATAAAGAAAAATTAACATTAAAACCTGTAGCTGTTCGTTTAAGCGAAAAATTAGGTAAAGATGTTAAATTCGTACCGCAAACACGTGGTAAAGAATTAGAAGATGCAGTTGCTGCATTAAAAGAAGGCGAAGTACTTCTAGTTGAAAATACTCGTTTTGAAGACTTAGACGGTAAAAAAGAATCTAAAAATGATCCGGAATTAGGTAAATACTGGGCATCTTTAGGTGATGTATTCGTTAACGATGCATTCGGTACAGCTCACCGTTCACACGCTTCAAACGTAGGTATTGCATCTAACTTAGAAAGTGCAGCTGGAGATTTAATGGAAAAAGAAATCAAATTTATTGGTGGTGTTGTAAACAACCCTGATAAACCAGTTGTAGCAATTTTAGGTGGAGCAAAAGTTTCAGATAAAATCGGTGTAATCGAAAACTTATTAAATGTTGCTGATAAAGTCTTAATCGGTGGCGGTATGGCTTATACTTTCCTTAAAGCACAAGGTTATGAAATCGGTAAATCTTTATTAGAAGCTGACAAAGTAGACTTTGCTAAAGATTTATTAGAACGTGCTGGAAATAAAATCGTTTTACCAGTTGATGGTAAAGTAGCAAGAGAATTCTCAAACGATGCACAAATCACAGTTGTAGATATCGATCAAATTCCTGAAGATCAAGAAGCATTAGATATCGGACCAAAAACTGTTGAATTATTCAAAAAAGAATTAGAAGGTGCGCATACAGTAGTATGGAACGGACCTATGGGTGTATTCGAATTTGAAAACTTCGCACAAGGTACTATCGGTGTTTGTGAAGCAATTGCTGAATTAAAAGATGCAACTACAATTATCGGCGGCGGTGACTCAGCTGCAGCAGCAATGATGCTTGGATTCGAAGATGATTTCACTCACATTTCAACTGGCGGCGGTGCATCATTAGAATATCTAGAGGGTAAAGAATTACCTGGTATTGCATCAATTAGCGACAAATAAGTTGTAACTTATTAATAAACTTTCAAGGAGCGTTTTATAATGAGAAAACCAATTATTGCAGGTAACTGGAAAATGAACAAAACAGTACAAGAGGCAAAAGACTTTGTTAAAGCTTTACCTCAATTACCTGATACAAACGAAGTTGAAGCTGTTATCTGTGCACCAACAATCCAATTAGATGCATTAACTACAGCTGTTAAAAACGGTGAAGCTGAAGGATTAGAAATCGGCGCAGAAAACACTTATTTCGAAGATAACGGTGCTTTCACTGGTGAAACTTCTCCAGTAGCATTAGCTGACTTAGGTGTGAAATACGTTATCATCGGTCACTCAGAACGACGTGAATTATTCTTCGAAACTGATGAAGATGTTAACAAAAAAGCACATGCAGTATTCAATCACGGTATGACACCAATTATCTGCGTAGGTGAAACACTTGAACAACGTGAAGGCGGAAAAGCTGAAGAAGTTGTTGGTGAACAAGTTAAAAAAGCGTTAGAAGGCTTATCAGATGATCAATTGAAACAAGTAGTTATCGCTTATGAACCAATTTGGGCAATCGGTACTGGTAAATCTTCAACTGCTAAAGATGCAAACGAAATGAGTGCATTTGTTCGTAAAACAGTTGCAGACCTTGCTAGCCAAGAAGTTGCAGATGCAGTACGTATTCAATATGGCGGTAGCGTAAAACCTAACAACATTGCTGAATATATGGCTGAATCTGATATCGACGGCGCATTAGTCGGCGGAGCTTCATTAAAAGTTGAAGACTATGTAAAATTATTAGAAGGTGCTAAATAATATGGCGAAACAACCTACAGCATTAATCATCCTTGATGGTTTTGCAAATAGAGAAGATGTACACGGAAACGCAGTCAAACAAGCGCATAAACCTAATTTTGACCGTTATTATGCAAAATATCCTACAACTCAAATCGAAGCAAGTGGTCTTGAAGTAGGTCTTCCTGCAGGTCAAATGGGTAACTCAGAAGTAGGTCATATGAATATTGGTGCAGGCCGAATTGTTTATCAAAGTTTAACACGCATTAACAAATCAATTGAAGACGGTGACTTCTTTGAAAATGAAGTGCTTAACGAAGCAATTGAGCATGTTAAAGCAAACAACTCTGCATTACATGTATTTGGTTTACTGTCTGACGGTGGTGTACACAGTCATTACACACATTTATTTGCAATCTTAAAATTAGCTAAACAACAAGGGCTTGATAAAGTCTATGTACATGGTTTCTTAGACGGCCGTGACGTAGATCAAAAATCAGCATTAAAATATGTGAAAGAAACTGAAGAACAATTCAAAGAAATTGGCATCGGTCAATTTGCATCAATTTCTGGTCGTTATTATGCAATGGACCGTGACAAACGTTGGGAACGTGAAGAAAAAGCATATAACGCAATTCGTGATATCAATACACCTGAGTATGCGACAGCAGAAGAAGGTATTGAAGCAAACTATGCGAATGATTTAACAGACGAATTCGTAGTGCCATTCTCAATCAAAGAACAAAATGAAGGCGTTCAAGATGGAGATTCAGTTGTATTCTTCAACTTCCGTCCTGACAGAGCAGGCCAACTTTCTGAAATCTTCACAAACAAAGATTTCAAAGGCTTCGAAGTGAACCAACCTAAAGATTTATTCTTTGCGACTTTCACAAAATACAACGATCAAGTTGACGGTCGTGTTGTATTTGAAAAAGTAGATTTAAAACAAACAATCGGTGAAGTTGCTGAAGCAAACAACTTAACACAATTAAGAATTGCTGAAACTGAAAAATATCCTCATGTTACTTACTTCATGAGTGGTGGACGCAATGAAGAATTCGAAGGAGAACGTCGTATTTTAATCGATTCTCCAAAAGTTGCAACGTATGACTTAAAACCTGAAATGAGTGCGTATGAAGTCAAAGATGCTTTATTAGGTGAGTTAGATAAAGGTGACTTAGACTTAATTATCTTAAACTTTGCGAACCCAGATATGGTTGGACACAGTGGTATGTTAGAACCTACTGTAAAAGCAATTGAAGCAGTAGATGAATGTCTTGGTGAAGTAGTCGACAAAATCTTAGAAATGGGCGGCCATGCGATTATTACAGCTGATCATGGTAACTCAGACCAAGTTTTAACAGACGATGATCAACCAATGACAACACACACAACTAACCCAGTTCCAGTTATCGTTACTAAAGAAGGCGTGACATTACGTGAAACTGGTAAATTAGGAGACTTAGCTCCGACATTACTTGATTTACTTGATGTTAAACAACCTGAAGAAATGACTGGTGAGTCATTAATTAAACATTAATTGTTCACAATCAATATCGTTTAATTAATTCATTTTTTAAGCAAGACAAGTTATAATATATATGAAAGCAATTATGAAAAGGAGATTATCAACATGCCAATTATTACAGATGTTTATGCTCGCGAAGTCCTAGATTCTCGCGGTAATCCAACAGTTGAAGTAGAAGTATTAACTGAAAGCGGTGCATTCGGTCGTGCATTAGTACCATCAGGTGCATCTACAGGTGAATACGAAGCCGTAGAATTACGTGACGGTGACAAAAACCGTTACGGTGGTAAAGGTGTTACTAAAGCAGTTGAAAACGTAAACGAAATTATTGCTCCTGAAATCGTTGAAGGAGAATTCTCAGCATTAGATCAAGTTTCAATTGATAAAATGATGATTCAATTAGACGGAACAGAAAACAAAGGTAAATTAGGTGCTAACGCTATCCTTGGTGTTTCTATTGCTGTTGCACGTGCTGCAGCTGACTTCTTAGGTCAACCACTTTACAAATATTTAGGTGGATTCAATGGTAAACAATTACCAGTTCCAATGATGAACATCGTTAATGGTGGTTCTCACTCAGATGCGCCAATCGCATTCCAAGAATTCATGATTTTACCTGTTGGAGCTGACACATTCAAAGAAGCATTACGCTGGGGTGCTGAAATCTTCCACAACTTAGCTAAACTTCTTAAAGGTCGTGACTTAGAAACTGCAGTAGGTGATGAAGGTGGTTTCGCACCTAAATTCCACGGTACTGAAGATGCTGTAGACACTATCTTAGAAGCAATCAAAACTTCTGGTCTTGAACCAGGTAAAGATGTATTCTTAGGATTTGACTGTGCTGCTTCTGAATTCTATGAAGACGGCGTATACGACTACACTAAATTCGAAGGTGAAGGCGGCGCTAAACGTTCTTCAGCTGAACAAGTTGACTACTTAGAAGAATTAGTTAACAAATACCCAATCATCACTATCGAAGATGGTATGGACGAAAACGACTGGGACGGTTGGAAACAACTTACAGATCGTTTAGGTAAAAAAGTTCAATTAGTAGGTGACGACTTATTCGTTACTAACACTAAAAAATTATCTGAAGGTATCGAAAAAGGTATTGGTAACTCAATCTTAATCAAAGTTAACCAAATCGGTACTTTAACTGAAACATTTGACGCTATCCAAATGGCTCAAAAAGCAAACTACACAGCAGTTATCTCTCACCGTTCTGGTGAAACTGAAGATACTACAATTGCTGACATCGCAGTTGCTACAAATGCTGGTCAAATCAAAACAGGTTCATTATCAAGAACTGACCGTATCGCTAAATACAATCAATTATTACGTATTGAAGACGAGTTATACGAAACAGCTGAATTTGACGGCATCCATTCTTTCTACAACTTAGACAAATAAGATAAGCTTTACTGATATTGAGTTCACGCAAAATTTAATCAGTAACTTTATTAGAGAAACTGTTAAGGTCTCATCAACCTTAGCAGTTTCTTTTTTAGTTTCTAATGCATACACTCCCGCTCATGTTTAATAACTGATATAATGAAAAACAATGGAAGTATTCTAAAGGCATGAAGGAGTTTGAAAAAATCATGGATACTGAAAACAATAAAGTCATGCGTGCAAAAAAATCAGGTAGATTTATAGCGTATGCTTCACTCTTTTTAGCAATGATGTACGGCACTTACATTTTTGTAGTGTTAGATAAAAGTGTAATTACAGACTTATTGACTTCTCATCAAATTGACGCAACGAAAAACGCAGTTGGGAATTTCTTGAATAGTTATCGTTTAACAGGAATTATGTATTTATTAGCTTACTTGTGTGGGCTAATCGCAATTTGGAACCAACACCCTTATTTATGGTGGTTCTTATTTGCGGTTTATATCTCACAAACATTCTTTACAGCGGTGAATGCAGGTCCTATCTTACAAAGTATCGTCCATGTAAAATCATTCTATATGACATTACCATTATGGATTACACTTGCAGGATCATTAATTTTAGCATTGTATATGCTGATAATTTCAATCAAACGAAAAAGTACTTTCAATCGTTAGAGCCATCAGTGTGTTATGAATTGAATTTGATAAATAGACACCTAACGTGTTATAATTGCTAGGTATATTATGAATGGAGGAGTAAAGCATGCACATTTTGTTGACAGTTTTATTAGTTATAGACTGTATCGCATTAATCACAGTTGTGTTACTCCAAGAAAGCAAAAGCAATGGACTTTCAGGAGCCATCAGCGGGGGCGCTGAACAGCTCTTTGGTGGAAAACAGAAACAACGCGGGGTAGATTTATTCTTAAACCGTGTCACAATTGTCTTATCTATTGTGTTTTTCGTTTTAATGCTCGCAATTACTTATCTCAATATGTAAATGTAAGGTCCGACAATGTTAAAGTCGGGCTTTTTTCATTATAATGGTAATTGTGTATTGTATTTTTAGAAAGAGATGAAGGGATTGAACGACATGCAGATTAAATTGCCTAAACCGTTCTTCTTTGAAGAAGGCAATAGAGCAGTATTATTATTACATGGATTTACAGGGAATTCATCAGACGTGCGCCAATTAGGCCGTTTCTTACAAAAGAAAGGCTATACTTCTTATGCGCCGCAATATGAGGGACATGCAGCGCCACCGGAAGAGATTTTACAATCTAGTCCGCATGTTTGGTTTAAAGACGCTTTAGACGGTTATGATTTCTTAAAATCTAAAGGTTATGATGAAATCGCAGTAGCCGGCTTATCATTAGGCGGAGATTTTGCTTTGAAATTAAGCTTAAATAGAGATGTAGAGGGTATTGTAACCATGTGTGCGCCTATGTTTATTAAGACAGAAGGCTCAATGTACGAAGGTGTCTTAGAGTATGCACGCAACTTTAAGAAATACCAAGGGAAAGATCAAGAGACAATTGATCGAGAAATGGAAGCTTTCCAACCTACAGGTACATTAAAAGAATTACAGCAAACAATTCAAAATGTCAGAGATCATGTGGATGAAGTCATGGATCCGTTATTAGTGATTCAAGCTGAAAAAGATGACATGATTAATACTGATTCCGCAAATGTGATTTATGAAGAGGCATCTTCTGACGAAAAAGATATTAAATGGTATGCCAATTCAGGGCATGTTATTACAATTGATAAAGAAAAAGAACAAGTCTTTGAAGATATTTACGAATTCTTAGAAGGACTTGATTGGTCTGAATAAGACGAAACAAAAATATGATAAATAAGAAAGAAAGGAGGGGGCATCATGGATTTAAAACAATCTGTCACAGAAATTATAAAACAACCTGATTATGAACCTATGTCAGTTTCAGATTTCCAAGATCGTTTAGGTTTAGATAATGCCGACTCATTTAGAGATTTAATAAAGGTGTTAGTTGAACTGGAACAATCAGGTTTAGTTGAACGAACAAAAACAGACCGCTACAAAAGAAAGGGTAGTCAAAAAAATATGAAAGATAATTTAGTAAAAGGAACGTTAAGCCAAAACAAAAAAGGGTTTGCCTTCCTTAGACCTGAAGACGAAGATATGGAAGATATTTTCATTCCACCGACTAAAATCAACCGTGCAATGGATGGCGATACTGTTATTGTAGAAGTGCAGCCCTCACGCGGAGATTTCAAAGGTAAAGTCGAAGGTGAAGTTAAATCTATTGAAAAGCACTCAATCACACAAGTGGTAGGAACTTATACAGAAGGTCGTCACTTCGGATTTGTGATTCCTGATGATAAACGCATCATGCAGGATATCTTTATTCCGAAAGGCCAAAGTTTAGGCGCTGTAGAAGGCCACAAAGTGTTAGTTCAAATTTCTAAATATGCTGAAGGCAATGATAATCCTGAAGGTCATGTGTCTGCGATTTTAGGACATAAAAATGATCCAGGTGTAGATATTCTATCTATCATTTACCAACATGGTATTGAAATCGAGTTCCCTGATGAAGTCTTAAAAGAAGCGGAAGCTGTACCAGAGTATATTGAACCGTCAGAATTAGAAGGACGTAAAGATTTACGTGATGAATTGACGATTACGATTGATGGTGCGGACGCAAAAGACTTAGACGATGCGATCGCGCTTAAAAAGTTGAAGAACGGTAACACGCAATTAACAGTCAGCATTGCGGATGTCAGCCATTATGTGAAAGAAGATTCAGCATTAGATAAAGAAGCGTATGATCGCGGTACAAGTGTTTACTTAGTAGACCGCGTAATACCAATGATTCCACACCGTTTAAGTAACGGTATTTGTTCATTGAATCCTAATGTTGATCGTTTAACTTTAAGCTGTCGTATGGAAATTAATTCAGATGGTAAAGTTGTTAAACATGAAATCTTTGATAGTGTGAT
This sequence comes from Staphylococcus simulans, assembly GCF_003043455.1. Taxonomy (GTDB): domain Bacteria; phylum Bacillota; class Bacilli; order Staphylococcales; family Staphylococcaceae; genus Staphylococcus; species Staphylococcus simulans_A. Next base: position 55,607 of record NZ_PZGG01000003.1, read on the forward strand.
TCAATCTGACCACCGTATGACGTATGATGAAGTCAACCAAATCATCACTGAACATGATGAAAGTGTGCGTGCGCAATACCCAGATGTGACACCAATGTTAGACTTAGCAAAAGAATTAAGTGAAACATTAATTCAAATGCGTAAACGTCGTGGTGAAATCGACTTCGACATTGATGAAGCACAAGTCATCGTCAATGAAGAAGGTATTCCAGTAGACGTGAAGATGCGTGAACGTGGTGAAGGTGAACGTTTAATTGAATCATTTATGTTAGCAGCGAACGAAACGGTTGCTGAACACTTCAATAAAATGGAAGTACCATTTATCTATCGTGTTCACGAACAACCAAAATCAGATCGTTTAACACAATTCTTCGAGTTTATTACGAATTTCGGTATTCTAGTCAGAGGTACAGGAGAAGATGTATCTCCAAGTACACTTCAAGAAATTCACGAGAAGGTAAAAGGTCTGCCAGAACAAACAGTTGTATCTACAATGATGTTACGCTCAATGCAACAGGCACGTTATGAAGATGTGAACTTAGGCCACTTCGGTCTATCTGCAGATTATTATACGCACTTCACATCACCAATTCGTCGTTATCCTGACTTAGTGGTACATCGTTTAATCCGTAAGTACTTGATTGAAGATTCAATGAGCGGTAAAGAACTTCGTAAATGGGAAGACAAATTGCCGGAAATTGCGGAACATACGTCTAACCGTGAACGTCGTGCCATTGAAGCAGAACGTGATACGGATGAACTTAAGAAAGCAGAATTCATGCTTCAACATATTGGCGAAGAGTTCGAAGGTATTGTCAGCTCAGTCGCGAACTTCGGTATGTTCGTAGAATTACCGAATACTGTTGAAGGTATGGTTCATGTATCAAGTATGACAGACGATTATTACCAATTCGCTGAAGGTCAAATGGCTATGATTGGTGAACGTACAGGTAATGTTTTCCGTATCGGTGATACAGTGAAGATTAAAGTCGTCAATGTAGATGTTGATCAACGTATGATTGATTTCCAAATCGTAGGCATGCCAGAACCAAGACGCAGAAAATCAAATGAACGTCCTGCACGTGGCACAACGATTCAAACGAAAACACGTGGTAAAAGCTTAGGCGGCGACAAGAAAAAAGGTAAGAAGAAACAACGTAAAGGTAAAAACCAACGTAACCGTGATAAGCAAAACGACACAAACCACAAACCCTTTTACAAAAGTAAAAAGGTAAAACAAAAAGCACGTAAAAAGAAAAAATAAGAGATAGTGAGTGGGGATACCGCTCATCTCTTTCTATAAAATTTTCAACAAGAGGTGAACACGATGTCGAAGAAGAAGAAAAAGTCTCCTGGTACTTTAGCGGAGAATCGTAAAGCCAGACATGACTATAATGTAGAAGATACGATTGAAGCGGGCATTGTGTTAAAAGGTACAGAGATTAAATCAATTCGTCGCGGCAGCGCAAACTTAAAAGATAGTTTCGCTCAAGTGAAAAACGGTGAAATTTACGTTCATAATATGCATATTGCGCCATATGAAGAAGCGAATCGATTCAATCACGATCCAGTGCGACCAAGAAAACTACTCTTACACAAAAGAGAAATAGAAAAACTAGGCACACGTACAAGAGAAATCGGTTATTCGATTATCCCATTAAAACTGTATCTGAAACATGGTGTATGTAAGATGCTGATTGGTGTCGCAAGAGGTAAGAAGAAATATGACAAACGTCAAGACCTTAAAGACAAAGCAATTAAACGCGACATGCAGCGTGCAATGAAAGATCGTTATTAAGGGAAAGCAGGTTGTGCCTGCTTCCCACATTCTTAGTTTGTTTATAAAGCACTGACAAACAATTATATTGATTACTAAATGCATATTTGATATGATAAAGAGTGCTATTGGATTCTAGTGAATAGAATCTATTTAATATTATTTCGGGGGCGTTTTGGATTCGACAGGGGTCCCCAGAGCTTATTAAGCGTGTCGGAGGGTTGTCTCCGTCATCAACACACACAGTTTATAATAACTGGCAAAACAAACAATAATTTAGCAGTAGCTGCCTAATCGCACTCTGCATCACCTAACAGCATCGCCTATGTGCTGTTAACGTGATTCAACTTTAGTAGGATACGCTAGGCACTGCTGTTCGAAGTCTGTCTAGAAGAGATTAATCGAACTAGCATGATGTTGGTTGTCTATTTCCTACCATCATGTGAAATCTGAATAATAGACTACACACGTAGAAAGATTTGTATCAGGATCCTTGGACGCGGGTTCAAATCCCGCCGCCTCCATACATAAGCCTTTAACCATTGCGGTTAGAGGCTTTTATTTTTTAGAAATCTTTAAGAGGGTATACTTTGTTAGAAGATTAAAAAAGAATAAACAGAATTAATTAGAATAATATAATTATAGTAAATATATTGGAGGGTTATAATGCTTTTAGTTATCGTATTTTTGCTTCTATTCATTGCTATTTTGATTATTGAGCCAAGACTATATTTGAATATATATGTCTTATCATTATTAATTGTATTTGGGTTAATTAATACAGCAGACTTCTTTATACCCATAGTTAACAGTGAAGGCCATATCAATTTGTTTTACGTTATCTTATTAACTTTTATTTTTCCAATCATATTGTTACTTATATTTGCGCTAACATTATTTAACACACGCAAGATTGTTGCTAAGGAAGGCAAGCGGATAACGAATCTCTTAGTTTTTGTTTATGGCTTATTCTTATTTTTGGATTTTTTAATAATTAACTACCAACCGTACTTATTATTTCATTATCGACATGGTATCATCGGCTTATATTTGAACTTTATATTTTGGTATTTCAACATTATTTTATTATCCCAAACGTTATACTCAATGTTGTTGAGTTTTGTATCAAATTATAAGAATCCAGACTATATTTTAATATTGGGTTCGGGGTTAATAGGTGATCGTGTTCCGCCATTACTACAATCTCGTTTAAATAAAGGGATAGAATTAAAAAATAAATTCCCGAAAGCAAAAATTATTGTGAGTGGAGGTCAGGGGCCAGATGAACTTGTCAGTGAATCAGAAGCGATGGGAAAGTATTTAATTGAACAAGGTATTAAGGAAACTGACATAATATTTGAAACAAAATCTACAACAACCTATGAAAATCTAGTTTTCTCTAAACAAAAGGTTCAAGATAGACAGACAAAATCACCGTTCTTTACCATTGTTTCTAATAACTTTCATGTTTTAAGAGCAGCTTTTTTATCTAGAAAGGTTAAATTAAAAGCGACAGTCGCAGGTAGTTATACAGCTTCTTATTTTTATCCAAATGCTTTTATTCGTGAATTCATCGCTTGCCTTGTGATGTATAAAAAGTCTCATGCTATCATTTTAATTTTGGCTACGTTAGGATTTATCTACTTTTTAGCGATTCAATAATAATATTCAATTTTTACGAAGACTGGAGAGGGAATCCAGTCTTTTTTTAGTAGTCTGTTAATTAACATCAGCGAATTCGAACATAGAGAACAAGTAATTGTTTGTATAGATTAATTAATTTTTTAATAGTGTTTTTGGCTTTTGTAGATATAGTGCAGTATAAGTCCTTAAGATTTATGTTCGCACGGGAATATTATAGAATGTATTAATATGATTGAGAAAGGTGATATGAGTATGTATATAAATCCAAAAGACTTAGAAACAGGAAATATGTATAAAATGTTGATAGGTACAGTGACACCTAGACCAATTGCTTTTGTCACTTCACAAGATGAAGAAGGTAATGTAAATGCAGCACCCTTTGCATTCTTTAACGTAGTATGTCCTGAACCACCGATGTTAATGATATCTGTAGGTAAAGATAATGGGGCGTTAAAAGATACAAGTGCAAATATCTTAAACACTAAAGAATTTGTCGTGCATATTGTAGACGAAGGTATCGTTAAAGATGTGGTGAAAACAGGCGATAATTATGAGTCTGATGTAAACGAGTTAGACATGACTGATCTTACAACAACTGATTCTAAAGTTGTGAATGTTCCTAGTGTAAAAGAAGCCAAAGTTCGCTACGAATGTGAATTGGTTCATCATTTAGAATTAGGAGATAAACAAAAAGGTACAGATATGCTTGTAGGACAAATAAAATCAATATACATCGATGATGAAATCTATGATGTAGATAAAGCCTATGTGGATGTTGAAAAATTAAATCCAATTACACGTGTAGTAGGTAATCATTATGTAAGAATTGGTGAACCTGTAGAAGACTTATTAGATAAATAAAAGCCACTATTTGTATAAAGAAAGGTCTAACATTGATGGATGAATTTTATCAATGCTAGACCTTCTTTTTTTAACTTAAGCGTCTGGCAATGTGATCAAAGAGTCTTGCTGGTAAAATGGCATGTAAGAAAACAAGAGGTTTTGCGCCCATACCGATTAAATAACGTGCTTTAGGTTTCTTTTTTGAAACGGCTTTAAGAATAGTATCGGCAATAATTTTAGGATTTGAAAGTAGATTAGAACTATATTGTTTGTGCATACCTTCTGCTGCTTTAAATGCCGCTTTTTCATACGCGCCGCCTTTAGCAGATGCTGCTAATTGATCTGCTGCAATATGACCCCAATCAGTTTTGATGCCACCAGGTTCAATAATAGAAACTTCAATGCCAAATGGCTCTACTTCCATTCTTAAAGCATCACTGAAAGCTTCTAAAGCATATTTAGTGGCATGGTACCATGCGCCAAAGTATGAAGTGAAACGGCCGCCCATTGAGGATATATTAATGATTTTTCCAGAATGTTGTTTACGCATATAGGGCAAAACTAATTGAGTAAGACGTGCTAAACCAAAAAGATTTACTTCGAATTGTTTTCTTGCTTCTGAAATTTTCACGTCTTCTATAGCTCCGTATGAACCATAACCCGCATTATTAATGAGAATATCAATGCGATTTTGTTCTGAAATCACTTGTTTAACAGTTTTTTGTATAGATGATTCATCTGTAATATCCATTTTTATTGCATGTATATTTTTTAAAGCGTTCAGTTTTTCTATTCTTCTACCAACACCATAAACAATGTATCCTTTATTAGCTAAAAGTTGTGCCGTTTGAAAACCAATTCCACTTGTTGCACCTGTGATTAATACGACTTGTTTGGACATATCATCATTCCTTTTCTATTTAGTGAATTAATCATACCTGATTAATGAGAATTATGGAATTAAATTGCATGCTAATCAATTTCGCTTGATTTATTATAGATTTATAGGTTTCGTTTTTCATTATCTTAATGACAAATACTTGTGATTTTTTGTGATTTTAATGATTATATTGTCTGAATAAATGTGGTATCTAAATTATTTTGAGGAAATGAGACAAAAGGGTATACAAATCTAAATAATGGGTGTAGTATAGTACTTAAGTAATTGTTCGTGAAATTGATTTGCAGTTTTAATTCGTATGAATTTACTCCCATTGATTTTTATAGACAAGTTACAAATATTCGTGCAAAAGCACATACGGAGGATTTTTATATGAATAGTGGTACAGTTAAATGGTTTAACGCAGAAAAAGGTTTTGGATTTATCGAAAGAGAAGATGGTAACGACGTATTCGTACATTTCTCAGCTATCCAAGGCGAAGGCTACAAATCATTAGAAGAAGGCCAAAAAGTTGACTTCGACATCGTTGAAGGCGACCGTGGCGAACAAGCTGCAAACGTTGTAAAAATGTCATAATTTTTACCTAAGCTGATTAAAGCAGCACAACAATCTGGAGAGGTTGTTGTGCTGCTTTTTTATTTGTCTTTTTTATTGTTTGTAGTGATCAAATTTACCGGCTTCGATGTCTGCTTCTCTTCGTTCTATTTCGTCATAAACTGCTTGTTGTTCAGCTTCATCGCCTTCATAGTATCCTTGTTCAATCGCATGTTTGGTTTGGATTTCAGCTGATGATAATCCACCGTTATATTTTTTACGTAAAGCATCAATATATTCTTCTTCTGTTTGTGCTGCATTAATTTCTGCATTTACATCTTCTGTCGGTTCCTCAGCTTGTGATTGTGCATTTTGGTCGTATACGGATTGTTCGGCACCACTTTCTACACGTAGTGAGCTCTCATAAGCAGCACTCGCAGGACCTTCTGTGACATTCCCTTGCGGAATAACGCCATTCGCAACAGCGCTATTATATGCTTTGATTTTATCGATTTCTGCATAATTACCATAGATTACACTTTCCAATGTTGCTCTGTCGGTAATATTGCTTAAATTAATTTGTTGACTTTGTTGGTTTTGTTGAGGCTGTTCTTCTTTAGAGGATTCATCTTGATTTTGGTTATTAGATGCTTCATTGTTTGCTTGTTGTTCGTTTTGTTTATTGCTTTCTTTCTGTTGATTATCATCTGTGTCTTTTTTGTTTTCTTTTTCATCATTTTTAGATTGTGATTTGTCTTTCTTTTCAGTGGCTGCTTTGTCTTCAGTATCTTCTTTTGTTTTTTCATCACTTTGACCGCATGCTGAAATAATCAATATGCTCATGACTAATAGGGTGAATAGTTTTTTCATTAAATCTACATCCTTTCTATCTGTATGTGTATTCATTTAACTATAACCATCTTTCAGATAGTATGAAACCCTTTTCAAAATAAAAAAGACCTGCGTAAACAGGTCTGGTGAAAGCTTCTTTATAAGTGGATGTTCCCTTTGGCATATTGATAAAATCGTTTTTTACTTGGGATGAAGAGTGCTAATACTGTGACAACACCTAATTTACCGCAAATCATCACAATAATAATGATAATTTTAGTAAGTGTTCCATATTCAGATGTAAAATTCATACTTAAGCCAACTGTACCGAAGGCGGATACGACTTCGAATATGACTTTCATAAAAGGTGTTGTTTCGTTTAATAGACTAACTATAAATGTAACGGTTAATACAAAGATAAAGCTGACTGTTGTGATAGTGATGGCTTTTGCGATTGTTCTAGGTTTGATTGTTCGGCTAAAGATTGTGGTATGATCTTCGTTACGTAGAGTACTATAAACAAACATAATCATGACAATAAATGTTGTGACTTTAATACCACCTGCAGCACTAAACGGTGCACCACCGATAAACATAAGTACCATCATCATCAAAGCGGTAGGGGTATGAATCAGTTCTAAGTCAACAGATTGGAAACCTGCTGTTCTTGTTGTAACAGATTGGAAGAAAGAAGTTCCAAGTTTACCCCACATACTGAAAGGTCTCAAAGTATTATTGAATTCTAATAGATAGTAGAGTGCCATGCCGCCAAAAATTAAGACTAATGTTGTTGAAAGCACAACTTTAGTATGTAACTTCAGTTTATTTAATCTTCTTGTTCTGACTAAATCTGACATGACAACAGGTCCGAGTCCGCCCATAATAATTAAAATGGGAATGACAAGCGTAACAACTGGATCATCATTAAATCCAATCATATTTTTAGAAAATAGTGCAAACCCTGCATTGTTAAATGCTGAAATAGAGGTAAAGATACTGATAAACAACCCTTTACCGAACCCGTATCTAGGTACAAATGACAAAGCAAGTAATAGCATGCCTATAAACTCTGTAGACAAACTATAGAGGGTTAATTGACGAATTAAGCGAACCATGCCGCCAGGTTCATCAACATTCCAAGTGACCATGATTAATTTACGTTCGTGCATTGAAATTCTGCGATTCGCTATGATTAAAGTGAGTGTTGTAATGGTCACAATCCCTAAACCGCCAATTTGAATTAGAAACATTATAATAAGGTCGCCAAGCCAGTTGAATTGGGAAGTAATATCAACTGTTGATAAACCAGTGACTGTAAATGCGCTGGATGCTACAAAGAATGCATCAATAAAAGATGTATATTGCTTACCAGTCCATGGCAAATATAATAACAGTGCACCTAACAATGTAGTGCTCAGAAATAGTAATAAATAAACAGTTAAGGGTTTCTTTAAGTAAGCCACATAAACACCTTCTTTAATAAGCTAGATTTTGGTGTAGATTTCAAATACATCTGTTATTATACAACCATTTCTGGTAATTGCATCTATTATTTATCGGAAAATAAAAATTAATTTTTTGTAAAGATTTTAAAGGTTGATTGCAATCTTCAACTTTAGCCAGATAGGGTACCAATATTGTATAATTAAAATAAATCATTTTAAGCAAAAGGAGAAAAATATGAAGAAAATACTTACACCGCTTATTATTATCGGCATTGTTATTGTCATCATTGGTGTTACAATGATTGGTCCATATAATAAACTTGTCGGTATGGATGAAGATACGAACACAGCACTTTCAAATATCGATAATCAACTACAACGCCGTGTAGATTTAATCCCTAACCTTGTAAACACTGTTAAGGGTTACGCAAAGCATGAAGAAGATGTATTTAAACAAGTTTCTGATGCGCGTAGCAAACTTGCAGGTGCATCAACACCAAAAGAGAAAGCAGAAGCTAATGGCGAAGTCAATTCTGCTTTAAGCAGATTATTAGCAATCAGTGAAAATTATCCTGATTTAAAAGCAGATAAACAATTCACAGGATTACGTGACGAGCTTGCAGGTACAGAAAATAGAATTGCAGTTGCTCGAAATGATTACAATACATCTGTTAACAAATATAACCAAGCCATTCGCCATTTCCCAACAACCATCGTAGCTAAGCTATTTGGATTTGATAAGAAAGAATACTTTAAAGCCGAAAGTGGTGCAGACAAAGCACCTAAAGTTGATTTCGGCACTGACTCATCTCAATGATCAGAAAAAGTGCCAGCGTCTTAGCTGTCATATGGGTTGGGATGTTACTCGTCGCACAAAGTATGTTTGCGGCATCAGATAAATTTCCAGAATTAGAACAACCTGTTTTTGTACAAGACCATGCAGATTTGATTACGAGCCAAGATAAAGATGAGATGGCTAAAAAAGGCCAAAAACTTCAAGATGGTACAGATTCAGATATTTTAGTGATGACTATGAAATCCATCGGACAAACACCAAAAGAAGATTATGCTTATCAAGCAGGACGTCATTATAAAGTGGGCGACCAAAAGCATAGTCGAGGCGTTGTTATTTTAGTCAATTTAGATAACGGTAACGAATATCAAAATCGTGGTATTCAGGTTGCGGTAGGTCGAGGATTAGAAGGTGTCTTAAATGATGCCAAAGTTGGCGCACTAATTGATGATAACTTTATGCCTTATGCTGAAAAAGCAGGACAAACAGATAATAAAGAAAAACAAAAAGCATATTACAGTCAAGGAATCACACAACTTTATAATGCAATTTGGAATGAAATCGCCAAAGCCTATGGCTATGATGGCGAAAAATTTACTGAAGATACACCTAAACAACAAAATCACTCAGAAGGTGATGGGCCTTTTAGTTTATTTGGTATAATCTTTATTGTTATTATCATCATCATTATTATCTCTATTAAAAATGGTGGTGGCGGACCTCCTAGAGGAGGCGGCCGCAGAAGGGATAATACAGGTACTTGGTGGGTTGGCACCGGAGGTTTCGGTGGCGGTTCATCAAGCGGCGGTGGTTTCAGCGGAGGCAGCTTCGGCGGAGGCGGCGGCTTCGGCGGCGGAGGTGCTGGACGCGGATTCTAATAGCCGAATTGTTTCTATGAAAAGCAAGGCGTTTTATGCCTTGCTTTTTATATGAGTTTTTATTGTTTCAAATCTGGTATTCACTCTGTAGTTAAAACTATTTAAAGATTCGCACGAAATTATGAATTAAATGTAAAAATTATGTATAAAGTTTATCAATTTGAATAAGAATACCTTGTATTTCTTGCTGGTTTAGGCTAACTTTATAAATATGATGTATAAATAATTGCGTATAGAGAACAAAGTCATTTTAAAATTTTCGAACATTGCGTTACAAAAGAGAAATGATTTGAATATAATTACAGTTCGTTGTTAAATAAGATTTTTTTATTAACTGTATTTTATTCTGAACCTTATGTTATACTAATGAAAAAGCCTATTTAACTGATAAGAATGATTTCCGCTTTACGGAAATGTATCGATGTTAGTGTTTTTTCGATTCAGAAATATCTTTAAGTGGGGTTGTTACATGAGTTTTTATAAGTTTATTATTACTTTTATGGAAGATGATACGCCGTTCGGACAATTAGCCGATTGTATTGTTAAAGATCATAACTTTCCTAAAGAAGAGACAAATATAGATAATATATATGATTATGTACATGAGAATTATTTTGAGCATCATCTTTTAGAATCAGCTAACAGAGCAATTAGTGTATATAAAAGTAGTTAAAGAAAAGCAAGTGCATCTGAAATTGTGCACTTGCTTTCTTTATAAATAAAAATAAATCGTAAAAATTACGATTTATGGTTTACAAATGACTTAACGTCATGTAATATAAAACGTAACCGTTACGATTTACGGTCACTTAATTACAACTTACTTTACTTAATCAATTCGGTACACGGGAATGTACCGAATTTTTTTGCGCTTATTAATGTTTTTCACAACATATTAATTAACGTCTGCTACCTTTTTAATAGGATAAATCAACCAATGCTCATCAATATATTCATCGCCATATTTACGAGAATTCGTTTCAAAACCTATTTTTGAAAAGCCGTACTCACTATAGAAAGTTAATGCGCTGATATTGTTTGAAGCAACAGGGGCCATAATTTTTTCTATCTCAAGTTCGGTACAAAAATCTGCGACAGTATTTAATAACTTTTCATCCAAATGATCAATATCTTTCACATACATATTTTCGATAATAGCTTTATGCTGCGTTCCGACAATGATTGGATGGAATAATGTCAAAGCTCCCACTAATTCATTATTAAAAAACACGCCGAATAAATATTGTGCGTTGTTGTTACTGTCTATCAACTTTTTGAAGTATTCCCTACATACTTTATCTTCATCATAAATTGCCCAAGTATAAATATTTTTCGGATCACTTGTAGCTTCTTTAAATAGTTGGTAGACATCCTCTAAATCTTCAGGATTTAGTAATCTGATTTCTTTCATGAATTTAACACCTCTCTTATTGCTTTCTTAACTTTTGCTTAAATTTAATAATGTGGTCATTATTGATAAGTTTAATTTAATATTATTATATACTTTTAATCAAAGCAACACTTAATAGGTGTGCCTAAGAAAAAAGTAAAGTTTGAAAAGCGGTTGTTCACAATATTGGACGATTTTAAACAACATATATGGTATAGAAAAAAGCTAATCTTATTTTAAAGTACTTTTTAACGGTACCATGAATATTTTACGGATAAAATATCTTCAAACTTTTAATATGAAACTGTCTAATGATTGGTAGTTTGTCTACATAAAATAATGCGCAATACACTCTATTACGCTGACTAATGTTAAACTATTATTAAAGAAACAAACTGGTCACATTATAAAAGTAAGGGGTAGATAGGATGACGCAAGTAGAAATTGCTGTAACGATAGCGCCAGAAACTGACATCACACAAAAGCTGCATACGGAATTGGTCGAGTCACAAGCGGCCATCGATATTATTGAGTTAAGAATTGACCAACGTCAAACAGTTGAAATTACTGAGATTGAAACGCTTGTTACTGCTTTGCGTAAAAGCATACCTGAAGCTAAGCTGTTAATCACATATCGTACAGCTTCACAAGGTGGAAAAGGAAACAAAGCGCAAGAATTTTATTATGCGCTATTACAAGATTTAATGCAAGTTCAAGGTTATGACATGATTGATATTGAATGGGAAGAAGAGAATAAAGAGAAAATCACAGAATTAGTAGCTGAAGCACAAGCGGTAGGCTTAGAAGTAGTATTGTCTCAACACGACTTTGAAGAAACACCAGCAATTGAAAAGTTGAAATTCACTTATTTTAAAATGAGTAAAACAGATGCTGATTATTTAAAACTAGCAGTAATGCCGAAAGATCCTGAAGATGTGACCTATCTGTTAGATGCACTCTATGTATCTTCTCAAAGTGTCAAAATGAAAGTAGTAGGTATATCTATGTCTCATCTTGGTTTAGTATCAAGAACGGCCCAAGGTGTATTTGGAGGAAGTATCTCTTACGGTTGCTTAGGAGAGCCGCAAGCACCAGGACAAATACATGTCACTAAATTAAAAGAACTTTTGACATTATATGAATCAAACAAATAATTTGAAAAAATATGTATTTCAATCTATACTGTAATTGATAATGGTTATCATTAATATAAAGGAGAGTTAGATTGTGGAATTAAGAGATGCAATTTCATCAAGAAGAAGTGTGAAGATATTCGACCATGATATGCATATAGATGATACAGCGCTATATGAAGCACTAAAACTCTCTACAGATGCACCAAATCATGGTATGAGAGAACCATGGAGAATCATTCATGTTTCAAAGGACAGACTAGGGGATTTAAGTCGAACAGTTTCTCGTTATGCGTTTAGAAATGAACCTGAGAAACAACAAAGTCACTATGATGCGGTGACAAAATTGGGTGGATTACTCGTATTGATTGTAAAACGAGATCCAAGACAAAAAGAAAATCTTGAGAATCATCTAGCATTCGGTGCTTATGCACAAAACTTGATGCTATTGCTGCATGAAGCAGGTATCGGTACGTGCTGGAAAACACCGCCATATATTTTTATGCCTAAAGTGAGAAAAGTATTAGGTGTTGAAGATGATGAAGATTTAGTCGGCTTCTTATATCTTACTGATATGGAAATGAAGATTCCTCCAAAGAAACCACGTCACACTGAGAACTTTATTTCAGAGTATTAATTATATGAGTAAAGCCAAGCTGATTTCAGCTTGGCTTTATTTATTCTATAACTGCTTATTTAAATGTCTCACTTAAGAAATCTTCAACTTGCTCAGGTGATTTAGCATTTGCTGAGTGCAAGTGTGCTGTTTTTTCACCATTTTTGAAAACAAGTAAACTTGGAATGCCCATTACTTCGTAATCTTGAGCTACATCTTCTAATTCGTCACGATTTACGTTGTACCATTTATAGTCGTTGTATTTTTCAACAATCGGATCAATCCACATATCCATTGCGCGACAGTCAGGGCACCATCCTGCTTCGAATTTAATAATCACAGGTTCGTTGCTTTCGATGATTTTATCGAAATCTTCACGTGTTTTAATTGCTTCCATTTTCATTTCGCTCCTTTTTCTAATCCTATTATATATATTATAACGAATTTGAACGTAAATTTAAAAATATTAAACCGACAATTTAAAGCGTTATTTTTAGAAATTTGGTATATTAGACATAATAGTTAAAGGAGGTCAAAAGATGATTAGATTTTATCAGTACCAAAACTGTACGACATGCAAGAAAGCAGCAAAATTTTTAGATGAATATGGTGTAAGTTATGAACCTATCGACATCGTAGAACTTAACCCAAATAAAAGAGAACTACAAGATATTATTGATAAAACCGGCGTTGAAATTGATAAGTTATTCAACAAACGCGGAGGTAAGTATCGTGAACTAGGTCTGAAAGATAGACTTGACAGTTTGTCTGATGATGAAAAACTAGATTTATTGGCTTCTGACGGTATGCTTGTTAAACGACCACTTGCGGTTTCAGGCAATAAAATCACGCTTGGTTTTAACGAAAAAGAATACAAAGATACTTGGGTGAACTAACTTATAGCACTATAAGTAGTAAATATCTTATTGCTAAGCGCTTTATTTACACAAAAAATTAAAAAACTACAAGATGTCTATAAATAGTTGAATGAAAAGGTTTCATATGGCATCATAAAAGAGTATTCATTTATTAATTAGGAGGGGATTCGTGTGGCAGTGCCAGAGGAATTAAAATATTCAAAAGAACATGAATGGGTTAAAGTTGAGGACGATACAGTAACAATCGGTATCACTGAATACGCACAAGGAGAACTTGGTGACATCGTATTCGTTGAATTACCAGAAACTGACGATGATATCGAAGAGGGCGAATCTTTCGGAAGTGTAGAATCAGTTAAAACTGTTTCTGAATTATACGCACCAGTTTCAGGAACTGTAGTTGAAATCAACGAAGAATTAGAAGACAGTCCAGAATTCGTAAATGAATCACCATACGAAAAAGCATGGATGGTTAAAGTAAAATTAAATGACACAAGCCAATTAGATGATTTATTATCAGCTGATCAATATAAAGAAATGATCGGTGAATAATCGGCTTTAAAAACCAAACTCCAAGATACTTTGTATTTTGGGGTTATTTTTTATTTGAAATAGGCTATAACAAACTAGAGCGCTAAAGTGCTGAACCTTTACAGCTGAATAAATACATAACTTATCGTGTTTGTTTAGTTGTTAAACAAGTTGCGTGTCTTTAAAATAAGACCTGCGTTACAATAAAAGTATCAACTTACGCACTATTTTTATATAAGTTGGCAGAACCTAAGCATTTACGTTTGCGAGTAATGAAGCAATGATATCACGAGAGTATTGGAGTGTAGTGAATATGGCATTGTTAGATAAAGTAATCGTTGTAGAAGGTAAAACAGATAAAAAACGTGTACAAGAAGTGATTGATGAACCCGTGCAAATCATTTGTACGCACGGCACAATGGGCATTGATAAACTTGATGATATGATAGAACACTTGTATGAACGTCCTGTCTATATATTAGTGGATGCAGATAAAGAAGGGCGCCGTATTCGTCAATGGTTCAAACATTACTTATCAGAAAGTGAACATATCTTTGTTGATAGAACTTATTCTGAAGTCGCACGTTGTCCGCGCCCTTATCTTGCCAAAGTGCTTAGAAACCATGGGTTTATGGTAAAAGGTGAAGCACCAGTGAAAGGATTAGTATATAAATGAACGTTAAGCAACAAATTACAGATATCAAACAAAACTTTGATCAAGACAAGCATTTGATTTTTGGTTACACACCGATGTGCGGATCATGTAAAGTTTCAGAGAAAATGCTAGATATAGCCAATGAAATTTTACAACTTCCTTTGGTCAAAGCAGATTTGAATTTTCATCCTGATTTCAGTGAGGCCTATCAAATTCAATCTGTTCCTGTTTTGTTAGTGATGTCGAAAGATAAGGAGATAGACCGTATTTACGCATTTCAATCGGTTCCTTATTTATTAGAAAATTTAAAATAGTTGTTGACTACTTCTGAGTGAAGTGGTAGGATAAATATCAATTAAATAGTTATCTCTTATCAAGAGAGGTGGAGGGATGTGCCCGACGAAACCCGGCAACCGTCTTATTTATAAGAAATGGTGCCAATTCACAAAAAGTTGAACTGCTTTTGAAGATGAGAGAAAGAAATTTCAAATTGCTTTCTCTTTAATGCTCATAGCAGCGATAAGGGAAAGCTTTTTTAATTTGTAGGTAGGTATTGCAAGGAAAGGGGAGAATGCAGTGATTCAACTGAAACAAATCGTCAAAAGATATAAGACGAAACATCAAGAAGTACTGGCAGTTGATCATGTCGATTTAGATGTGTCGGAGGGTACCATTTACGGTGTCATCGGGTTTTCTGGTGCCGGTAAAAGTACACTTGTCAGAATTTTAAATTATTTGGAAGAACCAACATCAGGTCAAGTCATAATAGATGGAGATGAATTAGGACAACTCAGCAAAGCGCAACTAAGGAAAAAGCGACAAAAGGTAAGTATGATATTCCAACACTTCAACTTATTGTGGTCTAGAACAGTGTTAGATAATATTAAGTTTCCGTTGGAAATTGCTGGCGTTGATAAAGCAGCAGCTGAAAAAAGAGCAAAAGAATTGGTTGAGCTTGTAGGGCTTAAAGGAAGAGAAAAAGCTTATCCTTCAGAATTATCTGGTGGTCAAAAACAAAGGGTTGGTATCGCACGTGCCTTAGCAAACGATCCAAAAGTATTGCTTTGTGACGAAGCTACAAGTGCTTTAGATCCTCAAACAACAGATGAAATTTTAGAGCTCTTACTAAAAATCAGAAAAGAAGAAGACTTAACAATTGTGATTATTACACATGAAATGAATGTGATTCGCGAAATCTGCGACGAAGTTGCGGTTATGGAAAATGGTAGGGTCATTGAACGCGGTGAAGTTAAAGAAGTGTTTGAAAATCCTAAACATCAAGTGACTAAACGTTTCGTTAAAGAAGGCTTGAATGACCAATTTGACGAATCAATTCAAGAACTGATTCCAGAGTCGACAAACGGTTATATTGTACGTTTGAACTTCATTGGAGAAGAAACGACAGAACCGATTGTGTCATATATTACTCAAAAATATAATCTGAATGTGAACATACTAGAAGCGAATATCCGCCATTCGAAAAGCGGGCCGATTGGTTTCTTGATTGTACATATTGTAGACTTGAAAACTGAATTTTTTGATGATTTTAAAAACGAATTAGAGAAGCGTAATGTAGGTGTGGAGGTGGTTCGTAATGGATAAATCATTCAGTGATATATTACGTGAAATGGTCACAATGCCGAATGTTCAATGGGACCAAGTTTGGCTGGCTACATACGAAACACTCTATATGACAGCCATTTCTACAATTTTTGCGTTCGTGATCGGTTTAATTCTAGGCGTACTATTATTCCTGACAGCTAAGAGTAAATCACCGACAGCAAAAGTGTTTTATCAAATCGTGTCATTTATTGTGAACTTATTCAGAGCAATTCCATTCATCATTTTAATCTTGCTCTTGATTCCATTCACAAGTTTATTACTTGGCACAATCAGTGGTCCGACAGGAGCACTTCCAGCATTAGTTATTGGTGCTGCACCATTCTATGCGCGTTTAGTGGAAATCGCATTTAAAGAAATTGATAAAGGCGTTATTGAAGCTGCACGTTCAATGGGTGCAAACACTTGGACAATTATTCGCAAAGTATTAATTCCAGAATCACGTCCAGCCTTGATTTCAGGTATTACAGTTACTGCAATCGCATTAGTAGGTTCTACTGCTGTTGCCGGTGTTATCGGTGCAGGCGGTTTAGGTAACTTAGCATATTTAACTGGTTTTACTCGAAACCAAAATGATGTCATTTTAGTTTCAACAATCTTTATTTTAGTGTTTGTGTTCATCATTCAATTTGTGGGTGACTGGGCTACAAATAAAATTGACAAACGTTAATTCTATTTTGAAAGGATCAATCCAATGAAAAAAATTATTAGTATTTTAGCGGTTTTAGTATTAACTGTAGTTTTAGCAGCATGTGGCAGTAAGGATAAATCAGCAGGAGGAGAAGATTCTAAAACAATCACAGTTGGTGCTTCACCAGCCCCTCACGCTGAACTTTTAGAACAAGCTAAACCTATCTTGAAAAAAGAAGGTTATGACTTAAAGATCAAAACAATCAACGACTATACAACACCTAACAAATTAGTAAACAGCGGTGAATTGGATGCAAACTTCTTCCAACACACACCATATTTAAACACTGAGAAAAAAGACAAAGGATACAAATTAGTATCTGTTGGTAACGTTCACTTAGAACCAATGGCTGTATACTCTAAAAAATATAAAAGCTTAAAAGAATTACCAAAAGGTGCAACAGTTTATGTTTCTAACAACCCAGCTGAAGAAGGTCGTTTCTTGAAATTCTTCGTTGACGAAGGTTTAATCAAATTGAAAAAAGGCGTTAAAATCCAAGATGCACACTTCAGTGACATTGTAGAAAACAAAAAAGACATCAAATTCAACAACAAACAATCAGCTGAATATTTACCAAAAATCTATCAAAACGAAGATGTTGATGCTGCAATTATCAACTCTAACTTTGCTATTGAACAAAAATTAAGCCCTAAAAAAGATTCAATCGCTCTTGAAAAACCTGAAAACAACCCATACGCAAACTTAGTAGCGGTTAAAGAAGGTCACGAAAAAGATAAAAAAATCAAAGCTTTAATCAAAGCATTACAATCTCAAGATATTAAAGATTACATCAACAAAAAATATGATGGTGCTGTAATCCCAGCTGAATAAGAAATTATTAATCACTCTCAAGTATAGATGCTTGGGAGTGATTTTTTGCGTCTATTAATAGTATAGAGAGCAACGAGACCCTATCATAATATGTGACAAAGATATGGGTAATGATAATAGAAGGACAGAAAATGAGAATCAGTAGCTTTGAAATTCGTGCAACATTTCACATTGAAACGCTTTAATGAAACTCATTACAATTTAAGAATTCTTTTTATTTAGGTACTTAAAAGGTTTATTCTGGGGTTTAATTGCGTTATAATTTATAAATGTACCAATGTAGTGCAGTTTTGACTACAGATTAAAATTATTATAAACTAGTAATTGAAATACTATTTATGTTTACGGAGGGACTTTTAATGCCATCAACATTGGAGATTAAAGACTTACACGTGTCTATTGAGGATAAAGAAATTTTAAAAGGTGTTAACTTAACAATTAACACGGGAGAAATTCATGCAGTTATGGGACCTAACGGTACTGGTAAATCTACTTTATCAGCAGCAATCATGGGTCACCCAGCTTTCACAGTAACTAAAGGTGAAGTATTACTTGACGGTGTTAACGTTTTAGAATTAGACGTTGACGAACGTGCAAAAGCAGGTTTATTCCTAGCTATGCAATATCCATCAGAAATTACTGGTGTTACAAACGCAGACTTCATGCGTTCAGCAATTAATGCAAAACGCGAAGAAGGCAAAGAAATCAACTTAATGCAATTCATTAAGAAATTAGATAAAGAAATGGAATTCCTAGATATGGATCCAGATATGGCGCAACGTTACCTTAACGAAGGTTTCTCAGGCGGCGAGAAAAAACGTAACGAAATCTTACAATTGATGATGTTACAACCTAAATTCGCTATCCTAGACGAAATTGACTCAGGTTTAGATATCGATGCGTTGAAAGTTGTGTCTAAAGGTATCAACGAAATGCGTGGAGATGACTTTGGTTCATTAATCATTACGCACTATCAACGTTTATTAAACTACATCACACCTGATTTCGTACACGTTATGTATAACGGTAAAATCGTTAAAACTGGCGGACCAGAATTAGCACATCGTTTAGAAAATGAAGGTTATGAATGGGTTAAAGAAGAATTCAGCGAAGCGTAAATCATTTACGTAAAGAAGAAACAACCGATTAAATGTTATAAGTATCGTTAGGAGGATATTAAGTTATGACGACTGAAACTTTGAACATTTCTGCAGCAGAACTTGTTGAGTATTCACAAGCCCAAAATGAACCTTCTTGGATGACAGAATTACGTAAAGAAGCGTTGAAACTAACTGAAACTTTAGAAATGCCAAAACCAGATAAAACTAAAATCACAAAATGGGATTTCGACTCATTTAAACAATTCGAAACAAAAGCTGAAACTTATCAAGATATCAGTGAAATTCCAGATTCTATTGAAAAAATCATTGATGTTGAAAAAACTGAAAACTTAGTGATTCAACACAATAATACACTTGCTTATATACGCGTTTCAGAAGAAGCGAAAAAAGACGGTGTAATTATTGAAGGCTTAGCAGATGCTTTAGTGAATCATGGAGATTTAGTTCAAAAATACTTGATGAAAGATGCAGTTAACGTAGATGAACACCGTTTAACAGCGTTGCATACTGCATTAATCAATGGCGGCTTATTCGTATATGTACCGAAAAATGTAGTCGTTGAACATCCAGTTCAATATGTAGTTTTACATGATGATGAAAATGCAAGTTTCTTCAATCACGTTATTATTGTGACTGAACAAAGTGCAGAAGTAACTTATGTTGAAAACTACTTGTCAGATGCTAGCGGCGAAGGCAACCAAGTGAACATTGTTTCTGAGGTTATTGCTGGTGCGAACTCTAAAATCACTTATGGTGCAGTAGACTATTTAGATAAAGGTTTCACTAGCCACATTATTCGTCGTGGTATTACTGAAGCAGATGCTTCAATCAACTGGGCACTTGGATTAATGAACAAAGGTAACCAAATTATTGATAACACAACTAACTTAATTGGTGACCGTTCTACAAGTGTATTGAAATCAGTAGCAGTAGGTACTGGCGATCAAAAATCAAACGTAACATCTAAAATCGTTCAATACGGTAAAGAAACAGATGGTTACATTCTTAAACACGGTGTAGTTGAAGAAGCAGCGACTATTATCTTCAATGGTATTGGTTATATCAAACATGGCGGTTCAAAATCAGTTGCGAACCAAGAATCACGTGTGTTAATGCTTTCTGAGAAAGCACGCGGAGATGCAAACCCAATTCTATTAATCGATGAAGATGATGTAGAAGCAGGTCACGCAGCATCAGTTGGCCGTGTAGATGACGAACAACTTTACTACTTAATGAGTCGTGGTATTTCTCAACAAGAAGCTGAACGTTTAATTATTCATGGTTTCTTAGATCCAGTAGTAAGAGAATTGCCAATCGAAGATGTAAAACGTCAATTACGTGACGTTATTGAATTAAGAGTATCAAAATAAAAAATATAAGCTAGGCAGGAGAGATTAAAAACAGGAGGAAGTCAGCTGATGAAATGTACATCACTGCGTCATATTCCTCCTTCTCTTTACGCTTTTGAATAACCTGTTCGCAGTCAATTATTATTCATTAAATCCTGTCAGCTTGTAAGTTATTTTGTACGACAAGTGATTATTAATGAAGAAAGGTCTGTGGATATAGTGGCCGAAACAACACTAAATGTTAATGAAGTTATTGAAGATTTTCCAATCTTGAAACAACAAGTCAATGGCAAACGCTTAGCTTATTTAGATACAACAGCGACAAGTCAAACACCACTTCAAGTAATCGAAGCGATTGACGATTATTATAAACGTTATAATTCTAATGTGCACCGTGGTGTACACACACTCGGCTCATTAGCAACAGATGGTTATGAAGGTGCACGCGAAACAGTAAGACGTTTCATTAATGCACGTTACTTTGAAGAAATTATTTTCACAAGAGGTACAACAGCTTCTATTAACTTAGTAGCACGTAGTTATGGTGATGCAAATGTTTCAGAAGGCGATGAAATTGTCGTGACTGAAATGGAACATCACGCTAACATTGTACCTTGGCAAGAATTAGCACGTCGTAAAGGTGCAACTTTAAAATTCATTCCGATGACAGAAACGGGTGAATTGAACATCGAAGATGTGAAAGCCACAATTAATGACAACACTAAAATTGTAGCAATTGCACATGTATCTAACGTTTTAGGTACAATCAACGATGTGAAAGAAATTGCGAAAGTTGCACATGAACATGGTGCAATTATCAGTGTGGATGGTGCGCAAGCAGCACCGCACATGAAAATTGATGTACAAGATTTAGATGTAGACTTCTACAGTTTCAGTGGACACAAAATGCTTGGTCCTACAGGTATTGGTGTTTTATATGGTAAACGTAGTCTGCTTAAAGATATGGAACCTATCGAATATGGTGGCGACATGATTGACTTCGTAGGTAAATATGAAGCAACTTGGACAGACTTGCCAACAAAATTCGAAGCAGGTACACCTTTAATTGCGCAAGCTATTGGGTTAGCTGCAGCGATTAAATATCTTGAAAACATTGGATTTGATGCGATTCATCAACATGAAAAAGAGTTGACTGAATATGCATACGAACAAATGGATGCGATTGAAGACTTAGAAATCTATGGTCCGCCTAAAGAGAGACGTGCAGGTGTCATCACTTTCAACTTGAAAGATATTCACCCACATGACGTTGCGACGGCTTTAGATACAGAAGGTGTTGCTGTACGTGCAGGACATCACTGTGCTCAACCGTTAATGAAATGGTTGAATCAATCTTCAACAGCAAGAGCAAGTTTCTATATCTATAATACTAAAGAAGACATTGATCAATTAATTTACGCTTTAAACCAAACGAAGGAGTTTTTCTCATATGAATTTTAATAATTTAGATCAACTATATAGATCTGTAATTATGGACCATTATAAAAATCCGAGAAACAAAGGTAAATTAGATAACGGCTCTTTAACTGTTGATATGAATAACCCAACGTGCGGAGACCGAATTCACCTTACTTTCGATATTGTTGATGGCATTATTGAGGATGCAAAATTTGATGGTGAAGGTTGTTCAATTTCAATGTCTAGTGCATCTATGATGACTGAAGCAGTTAAAGGTCATTCGTTAAAAGAAGCATTAGAAATGAGTCAAGAATTTTCTAAAATGATGCTTGGCGAAGATTATGAATTAACTGAAGATATGGGAGATATTGAAGCATTACAAGGTGTTTCTCAATTCCCTGCACGTATTAAATGTGCAACGCTTGCTTGGAAAGCTTTAGAAAAAGGTACTGTGGAACGTGAAGGTCAAGCAGATACTGATTCTGAAGAAAATGCAAAGTAAGCACCCATAACGGGTAAAGAATAAGTAACTGGCAAGGAGGTTTCTAACTTGTCAGTTACATGATAGACTGGTTTATACAAGTAGCAATATCCAATAGGATATTGTGAAAGCTATAAATCATCATGAAGTTCTATCAAATGATTGAAATATTGCCACGTGTCTATGTATCGTGTTGATTATATAAAAGGAGTGATTGAAATGGCTAAAAAAGCACCTGATGTTGGGGATTACAAATATGGATTCCACGACGATGATGTGTCCATTTTCAGATCAGAACGCGGATTAACAGAAAATATCGTAACTGAGATTTCAAAAATGAAAGAAGAACCTCAATGGATGTTAGACTTCCGTCTAAAATCTTTAGAGTTATTCTATAAAATGCCAATGCCACAATGGGGCGGCGACTTGTCAGAGTTAAACTTTGACGATATCACTTACTATGTAAAACCTTCTGAACAAGCAGAACGTTCATGGGACGAAGTACCTGAAGAAATTAAACGTACTTTCGACCGTTTAGGTATCCCTGAAGCAGAGCAAAAATATCTTGCTGGGGTTTCTGCTCAATATGAATCAGAAGTTGTATACCAAAACATGGAAGCTGAATTAGAAGAGAAAGGTGTTATCTTCAAAGACACTGACTCTGCATTACGTGAAAACGAAGAATTATTCAAAGAATACTTCGCTTCAGTAGTTCCAGCTGCAGATAACAAATTCGCAGCGTTGAACTCAGCAGTATGGTCAGGTGGTTCATTCATTTATATTCCTAAGAATATTAAATTAGATACACCACTACAAGCATACTTCCGTATCAACTCAGAAAACATGGGTCAATTCGAACGTACTTTAATCATCGCTGATGAAGGTGCTTCAGTACACTATGTTGAAGGTTGTACAGCACCTGTGTACACTACAAACTCACTACACTCAGCTGTAGTTGAAATCATTGTACACAAAGATGCACACGTTCGTTATACTACAATTCAAAACTGGGCTAACAACGTCTATAACTTAGTTACAAAACGTACTTTAGTTCATGAGAATGGTAACATGGAATGGGTTGACGGTAACTTAGGTTCTAAATTGACTATGAAATACCCTAACTGTGTATTAGCTGGTGAAGGTGCGAAAGGAAGTACACTTTCAATCGCATTAGCTGGTAAAGGACAAGTTCAAGATGCGGGTGCGAAAATGATTCACTTAGCACCAAACACATCTTCAACCATTGTCTCAAAATCTATCTCAAAAGATGGCGGTAAAGTTGTTTACCGTGGTATCGTTAAATTTGGACGTAAAGCGAAACGTGCACGTTCAAACATCGAATGCGATACGTTAATCTTAGATAACAAATCAACTTCAGATACGATTCCTTATAATGAAATCATGAATGATGATATTTCATTAGAACACGAAGCGAAAGTATCTAAAGTATCAGAAGAACAACTCTTCTACTTGATGAGCCGTGGTATTTCAGAAGAAGAAGCAACTGAAATGATCGTAATGGGCTTCATCGAACCATTCACAAAAGAATTACCAATGGAATATGCCGTTGAAATGAACCGTCTAATCAAATTCGAAATGGAAGGTTCTATCGGTTAATCCAATAGTGTTCATTGAATATAAGTATTATAATACGCAGCATGCATACTTAACCGTATGTGTGCTGCTTTTTTAATATCTAAAGTTAAGAGGAAAGATAAGCGTAATGAAATAATATGGAGGCTTAATGATAATTTGAATGTCAGTCATATCAAACTTATTCAGGTTCAATTTGTCATTTTGTAATTTATAGAGTGTACATGGGCTTGCTAATACAATTTAAATTGAAATTTAATGTAACTTATCATCCTGAATTGTGGTATAAATAAGTGATAAAATAAAGAAAACGTATAGAGGGGAAACCTATGAAGAATAATTCAACTTTGTTAAAGATTCTAGGAGCAGTGTTTATATTGTTAACAATTATCAGCCCGTTATTTGCGATTGGAAGTATTATTTGTAGTGTGAAAATCAAAAAGTATAATGATGTCATCGGAGATCGTTTTCTCACGATTTCTATAATTTGTGCAGTAATATTTATGGCGTTTCATTTCATCTACTATCTCACGTATTTATTTTAAAGTATATTTTAAAAGCCAGAAAGTAAGCAGTTACACTCTATCTTACTTTCCGGCTTTATTTTAGTTCATAAAAGTAAATGATTAAATGATAAAAAGTCGTTAGTTGTATCTTTTAGAGACAAATTCTGTATCGATATCTTGTTGTTGCTGAATAAGTCATTTATACAAATGATTGACTGAGTAAAACTTTGAAGTGATTCATTTAAATTCTGTATAACGCATTCAATATAGATTTCTTCAGTGCTTTCATCTATATTTACATTAAATGTTTGAATGTATTTGTATAGTAATTTAAGAGTTGGTTTCTGCTCAAACAACTCAGGCTTTTGAGATTTTAAATTAAATAGTGTATAACCATCGTCACAAAGCGTGATAGTCTGCTTATCATCGCTAAAGATAGCATAAAGAATGATGTTATCCATCGTGCAATCTTTAAAAGGAATTTCCACGCGTAGTGTATGTGAATTTATTTTCTTGAAATCTACTTGCTTATGATACCAAGAGATATAGTTGTTTTTTAAGTGATGTATATTCAGTATTTCCATAGGTGTTCACTACTTTCGATTTATATTTTGAAATAATAAAATAATTGTAAATCTATCAGGAGCTCTAATGACTTTTTAATAAATAGTACATAATATATATGAGGTATGGCA